>CAKRVQ010000007.1 GCA_934408795.1 uncultured Eubacteriales bacterium | reverse complement strand
TGTTTTACACTTTTATAAAAGATCACAGGAGGTCTGACAATGAGCAGCAAAAAAAGAGATTATTCAAAAATCACCCCCGATATCGAACGATACGCCGCCCTTTGTCGGGCTGACGGATATGTGGATCCCGCGCTCTATACCGAGCATAAGATCTTCAGAGGGCTCCGCGATCTTAATGGTAACGGTGTGCGAACAGGACTCACCGAGGTATCGGAGATCATATCCAAAAAGCAGATCGACGGGGTGATCACACCCTGCGACGGCTAGCTTTACTACCGCGGGTACGCCATTGAGGATATTGTGCGCGGCTTCACCGAGGACAACCGATTCGGCTTTGAAGAGACCGCCTATCTTCTGCTCTTCGGCGAACTGCCGACGACCGACGAACTGACGCGGTTCAGGGAGGTGCTTGCCGATTACCGCAGTCTCCCCAATTCCTTTATACGGGACATCATAATGAAGGCACCCTCCGCCGATATGATGAACTCGCTTACAAGAAGCGTTCTGACCATGTACGCCTACGACAACAATCCCGACGACACCTCGGTGGAAAATGTGCTCAGGCAATGCCTGCAGCTGATCGCGGTTTTTCCGATGCTTGCCGTTCAGGGATATCTCGCCTACAATTACTACATCAAAAAAGAGCCGAGCTACTTTATCCACAACCCCGACCCAAAGCTTTCGGCTGCGGAGAACATCCTGCATATGCTCCGCATAGACAGTACATACACACCTCTTGAGGCGAGACTTCTCGATCTTTCACTTGTTCTGCACGCCGAGCACGGCGGCGGTAACAACTCGACATTCACCACCAGGGTCGTCTCCTCGTCGGGCACCGACACATACGCTGCGATCGCTGCGGCTCTCGGCTCGCTGAAAGGCCCGAAACACGGCGGCGCAAACCTCAAGGTCTGCGCAATGTTTGCGGATATAAAGAAAAATGTGTCTGACTGGACGGACAGGCACGAAGTCAAAGAGTATCTGCGGCTGATCCTGAATCGCAAGGCATTTGACGGCGCGGGGCTCATATACGGAATGGGGCATGCGGTCTATTCGATATCGGATCCGAGAGCAAGGGTGTTCAAGTCATTTGTTGAGCGGCTTTCCGCAGAAAAGGGACTTGATAAAGAATACGCCCTCTACTCGCTCGTGGAGGAGCTTGCTTCCGAGGTCATCGCAGAGGAGCGTAAGATCTACAAGGGCGTCAGCGCGAACATCGACTTTTACAGCGGCTTTGTCTATGAGATGCTCGGACTTCCCAAGGAGCTTTACACCCCGCTTTTTGCGGTCGCCAGAATAGTCGGCTGGAGTGCACACCGCATCGAAGAACTTATAAACGGGAACAAGATTATCCGCCCCGCCTATGTCAATGTTCACCCGCAGAGGGCTTATGTTCCCATGGTCGAGCGAACGGACGCGGAAGGCAGCTCCGACACCGACACGGGCGTCTGGTCGGATCCGACCGACAAGTCAAACGCCTGAGTCAAGGTAATACAGACCGCGGGCGGTGTTGTGGATATCGCGCTTTGCTCTTCGGGCGGGTATTTTGCCCGTCGACCGCCTCTGTTCTTAACACTATACTGTTATGTTATATTTCCTGTTCGCGCCCGTCCGGTACCAAACCCGACGGGCGCGAATTTTTATCATCGCGATTTTTTATCGTGCAGCAGATGCCGCCGACCGCAACGGCAAGCCGAGAGGGAATAATGAACCGGCGCCCGTCGGCGCACAAAGGTTGCGGATGATAAAACTCAATCGCCCGTCGCGGCACTTTCGCGCCGCGACGGGTGCCGATGTGCGTTTGACGGTGGACTCGCTCCCTCCCGTTGCGCTCGCACCTTGCGCGGGCGCGGGGCGGTAGCGTTCGGCAGTATCGTTCGCTTATCAAAACGGGAGTACAAGTGTCGGAGCGATCTTGTCCGGAGGGCGCCATCCCCAAAACTGTGCCCCGATGCGGTGGACACCTGAGGTGTGCGGCGCCGACTCTACTCACAGTAGAGTGTAAAAAGGCCACACACACCGTCGCGCACCTTGCGCGCGCCGACGGGCGGCGGTGGGCGGCGAAGTGTGTACTCGGCGGTGAATATTGCCATTTCCCCTCATCCGCCCGCAAGCGAAAAAACACGCCGGCAGTCTTGTCCCTCCTCCCACGCGTAGCCGAAATTGCCGATTCGACAAATTTCGACACGAGCGATATAACCACTTCGGCAGGCGGGTGACGGTAACACTCTTATGTGCCGTAAACCGACGGGCAGCAAGAGTGGAGAAGTTCAATGCGAAGCAGCGACCGGTATGGATTTCCGTCGGCGGAGCCGACACCGTACTTTTTCACTATGCACTTTTACTTATTACTTCCCAATTTTGGCGGTGCGCAGCCCTCGTTGTGCCCGCACCCTGCGCGGGCACAAAAAACAAAGAATAAACCGCAGCTCTACTCACAACGGAGTACAAAGAACGCGCCCGTCGGCGCGCGCAGGGTGCGCGGCGGTGGGCGGAAGGATCGGTGGCAACCCGACAGACAGCAGAGTTCACCTGAGCAGCAAACCGACCGCAGGCAGCGCCGCGAAGCGCCGAAGGCGCGGTAAACGGGCATCGGCAAGCTTTCCCGATTTTCAAAGGCTCTGCTTTTTCGTCAGGGGATTCCTTTATCAAACTTTGCTGCCCGTTTTTGCGCCCTTTCTTAGGAGGGCGCGCGGCGCTGCCTGCGGTCGGTTTGTCCTCTAAACGGGGTTCGACACCGGTCAGCTTACAATCAGAGTCGGACTCTGCCGTTCGTCTGCTTAAGCAACGGTTGGAAATTTTCGTCGGCAGAGCCGACGCTCTTCTGAAACTTATAAAAATCAGCAGACAAATTAAAGAGTTGATTTCCCAAAACATTCATTCGGTGTAAGGTAACCGATACCCGAATGAAGTCGATCATTTTTTGATTCCGAACCTGTCGCACACTTCGGAAACCGACAGATTATTACCCTTATAGTATTGCAATCCGTTAAGACAGAAACCGTTACCGTTGAAGTTGAGCACATTATACTCTTCTCGTTGTGAATATGCGCCGCCTACATCGTCGCCCGTAAAGTCAAGTGTCAGGACACCGTTGTCGTGATAGGTATAATTCCCGTATGAAGTCGGGAAACCCATCGGAGGTGTTGCCCATATTGTTCCGTCCTCCGGTGTATACGGACTGTCTGCAGGTGCGTCGTGTCCGACATTCACATAGTATACAGGTGTATAAGAGAAACTGCCGTCGGCTCTGAGCGTCAGATATGTGATGTGCAGCTGCTCTTCGTCTTGACCGTCGCCGCGGGATTCGAACCTGATCTCCGCACAGGTCCATTCTCCGACAAGTCCTTTTCTGACAATGTCGGCGGCTTGTTCGGCATCCGAAGCGTCTCCTCTGCCGTCGCCCTTGCTGCCGTTTCCATCGCTGTCTTTGTTGCCGCCTTTGCCGCCGCTCTCAAGCTCCGAAAGCTTTTCGGTGAACCACCGTTCGCCGTCACTGCCGGTAACGAATACCGTGTCTATACGCAAATACGATCTGTCGGGGTCGTAGCCGCCGATCTCTTTTACATTTACACCCATGGCGGCATAAACGGAATTCTCCGGATCCGGGCAAAGAGCTTTAAACCATCCGCTGCCCTCGATGACCAAGGTTGCCCATCTGCCGTTGCCCGACAGGTACAAAGGGGCTCCGTCGTCAAGTGCGCCGAACTGAAAATAAAGTATGCCTTCATCGGCGTCATAATAGCATTTCTCACCGATAACGACGGTATACTCGCTGCCGTCCTCACCCGTGACTGTGTATTCTTTTCCCTTTATGTTTCGGGCATCGACCGCCTTTACCGAGACGGCGGGATAGACCCTCAGTTGAGTATCAACGATCTCGGAGGGCCTTTTGTTCTGCAGGAACGGCAGTCCGCCGAATTTTACCAACGCAAATCCCGCCGCTCCGAGAAGAATAATGCCGCCGACAACTCCCAAAACGATCGCCAGAGCTTTGCTCTTCTTCCCCGATCGCGGCTGCACGCTGCCGCCGTCTTTGCCGCCGAGGCCGTCGTTGTTTTCACCGCCGCCTTCGGAAAGCATCAATGCGATATCGGTGATAAGGCTCTCGTATTCATCGGTGCTTTTGACCGCCTCGGGATATCCCCATTCAAGCGCCGTCTTAAACCAATACGCCGCCTTTTTGAGTTCGCCTGTTTTTCGGTATTCCCTCGCGAGAAGGAAACTCGCCTCGGCGCTTCCGCCCTCCGCAGCTCTCATGAGCATCGGCACCGCCTCTTCTGGCGGCGACTGTTTTGAAAGGTCGGTCAATGCGGGAGGGTTTCCGGCATCTGCCGACTTGCGCAAAAGCTCCTCCGCCTCACCCTCATATATATCTGCGCCGCCCTTCAGCACCGTCGCCAGTCGGTACTCGGCAAACATATTGCCTTCGTCAGCCTTTTTTCTGAGATCGGACGGATCTTCGTCGCCTGTAAATCCGCTCTTTATCGCAGCTGTTTCAAGGTCGTTCGCAGCAATACGGTACTTCGCAAAATCCCGATCCGCCGCGAGGGCTTGCTCCTTTGCTCTGTCTTGGATCTCGGGTGTCATATAGCGGGCTGCCGTGCTCTTTATCTCCCACCTTTTATAGCTCACCGCAAAGAAAAGAGCATAGATGCCGAGAGTGATCGGCGTCAGCAGTGCAAGGACAAGATATTTGACAAACAGTTTTCCGCCGGAGCCGGTAAACACCAGAGGGCTTCCTCCGATATGGGTGTGTTTCGCCTCCCAGCGAAGCACCCTGACCTCCGCCCACGCTCTTCCGATCCCGAAGGTCACGAGCGAGAACAGAAACGCAAGAAGGTTAACGCCGAAATATCCGCCTGCGCCGCCCGAAAAGTAACTTTCCGTCGGCTCGGGTTCATCGGCATAAAATGTGTGCTTTACGACCCACCGTTTCATACCGAGCCCGAGCCAGATGCCGTAGATGCCGAATGTCACGATCGTAAGGAGTGTCCAAAGCAGGTATCTGCCGATTATCTGGTGACCGCGGCCGTCGAAGCGAAGTCTTCTTCCGTTTATGACCGTGTGTTTTATCTCCCAATTTTGCACCACACAAAGCATCCACGGGTAGGCGATCCCAAGGGTGACGGTGCAGACAAGGAATGACAACAGTCTGTATCCTATAAGCTGCCAGGTGTTTCCGTCAAAATAAGACTCGGTCGACGGTTCGTTTTGTACGATGGGTTCAATTGCAGTGTCGCGGGTTGCCGTTTCCATAAATCTACCCCCATAAATTCAGATGTTTTCGGTATCCGTTTGATCTGCCGCGGCAGGTCGGACCTTTTGCCGCCGTATTACGCAAACGGTAAGAACCGTCCGCTTGAGCTGACGAGAGTCAAACCCTGCTGTTCCGACCTTTCCATATCAATTATAACGGTTTTCGGGCGCTTTGTAAACAACCGTTCACTCCCTAAAACCGGCATTCGGCGACGGCAGATGCCTGCGGGGGGCGGCGGACCGTCGCGGCGATCCGGGAGGTGTCGCGCCGACTCTTCTCGCGGCAGAGCTCAAAAAGCCGCCCGTCGGCGCGCAGGGGTGCGCGGCGGTGGGCGGCGCAGGTGGCCGGAGGCGCGCGGGGAGATTCGTTCACTCCGAAAGAAGGAAATTTTCGGATTTTGTTTGTGTCGTGTGCAACTAAAGCTCTTGCAAATACCGTCCGAATGTCGTATAATGTTAAACTGTATAGTAATAATTGTTTTTTTGGTGGTATTATGGGTAATGAAAAGAAAGTAAAAGAAATCACCTCAATGGAGGATGATTTCGCGCAATGGTACACCGATGTAGTTATAAAGTCGGAGCTTATTGACTATTCAAGCGTCCGCGGATGTATGGTCATAAGACCTTACGGCTACGCCATCTGGGAAAACATTCAGCATATTATGGACGGAATGTTCAAGGAGACCGGACATCAGAATGTATATATGCCGATGTTTATACCCGAAAGTCTTCTTCAAAAAGAAAAGGATCATGTTGAGGGCTTTGCCCCCGAGGTGGCATGGGTCACCCACGGCGGCAACGACAAGCTTGAAGAAAGGCTTTGCGTCCGTCCCACAAGCGAGACCCTCTTCTGCGATCATTACAAGAATATAATCCGCTCCTACCGCGATCTGCCCAAGCTTTACAATCAGTGGTGCAGTGTCGTCCGTTGGGAGAAGACCACAAGACCCTTCCTTCGTTCTCGCGAATTTTTGTGGCAGGAGGGTCATACCATCCATGCAACTGCCGAAGAGGCGCGCGAAGAGACCATCCGCATGCTCAATGTGTACGCCGACTTCTGCGAAAAATATCTCTGTATGCCTGTTGTTAAGGGTGTCAAGACCGAAAAGGAGCGCTTTGCGGGCGCTGAGGACACCTACACGATCGAGGCTTTGATGCATGACGGTAAAGCACTTCAGAGCGGCACCTCCCACTATTTCGGAGACGGCTTTGCAAGGGCGTTCGGTATACAGTATCTTGACAAGAACAACAACCTTGTATACCCGCATCAGACTTCGTGGGGTTCGACAACAAGACTTATCGGCGCCTTGATAATGACCCACGGAGACGATAACGGTCTTGTACTGCCTCCGGCGGTCGCCCCGGTTCAGGTCATTGTCGTTCCCATCGCCATGCATAAAGAAGGGGTCACCGAAAAGGCGACCGCTCTTTGCGACAGAATAAAGAAGATCTGCCGCGCGGATATCGATCTTCGCGAGCAGACCCCCGGCTGGAAGTTTGCCGAACACGAGATGAAGGGCGTTCCCATAAGGCTTGAGATCGGTCCTAAGGATATTGAAAACGGACAGTGCGTGCTTGTGCGCCGTGACACGGGTGAGAAAACCGCCGTTTCTCTTGAGAATGTTGAAGAGAGCATAAAGACCATGCTCAAAGCCATAGCGGACAATATGTTCGAAACTGCGGTCCGCCGCCGTGAGAATATGACATATGACGCGCATGATCTTGACGAAATGGTCAAGATCGCCGCCGAGAAGCCCGGCTTTATTCGCGCCATGTGGTGCGGAGACCGCGCCTGTGAAGACAAGCTCAAGGAGGTTGCCGGAGTGACCTCAAGGTGTATGCCTTTTGATCAGGAGCATATTTCGGATAAGTGCGTTTGCTGCGGAAAGCCTGCCGCAAAGCTTGTTTATTGGGGAAAAGCATATTGATGGGAGAACCGAAAATGTTTAAAAAACTGAGTCTCTTCGTTTTAACGGCACTGCTTGCCGTTGCCGTTTGCATTGCGCCTGTTTTTGCCGAGCCCGAAGAGGGCGGAGAGGGTGAAGGCGTCTCCTCGGTATCGTCGGTCGAGAGCGACGGAGGACATGAAAACACCTCCTCGACCTCTTCTGTCGTTTCACACAATAACTCCGTATCGTCGAAATCGTCCTCAAAATCTCAGGGCGGCGGTAATTATATAAAGGATGACTCGGCGTATTACGCAAGTATAAACTCAATAGGCGATGTTGAATCAAAGACCATGGCGGGAACCGATGACGGATCGTCGACCGCTTCTTCTCCCTCGTCGGTCTCGGACAAGACAAACAGCAGCAGGATCACGAACAAGCTCAAGATCGGACTTTGGATATCGGTCGCTCTTGTCGCGGTCTGCGTGTTGATCCTTGTCAGCCTCAACAGGGTCTATAAGCTCAAATACGAAGCTATCGACCCCGCCGCAAAAAAGAAAAAGCGCTCCGCATCGCGGAACGGCAACAGAGGAAACACCTCGGATCACAGGGATCACAATCCCAACCACGGTCACAGACCGAGAGACTTATGTCTTGCCGTCGGTCACTGTTCGTTCTTATATATTCTTATAACTTCCAAACTCAAAACGGTGAGTGCCGAATTCCGAATTCACAAACATAACAACGGCGGGCGGGTGCGTTTGCTCCCGCCCGCCGTTGTTGTCCGCGCACCGAGCCCCGAAAAGGCATGATGTTGTGATCAAGGTTTTTTCGGTTCGCTCGGCTCCAAAGCTAAAAGAGGTGAAGAGCGCCGAAAATGGACGCTGACAGACGGCAGGGTTCGACCCCGAGTCGCATATTTCGGTGCATTTTCACCTGCTTACCGTCGTGCCCGCGGAAATCGGTTTACAAAGGAACGACTCATGCCCTGCAGCCGCAAGGCGTTCTTTTGCCGCTTTCGCATCTGCTTTGTTTGCAAACAAGCCATAGGCACTCGGTCCCGAGCCGCTGACCGACGCTGCGGCAGCTCCGCTTTCGATCATAATGTCCACCGCTCTCTCGGTCTCGGTGTTTTGCCAGACTTGGGAAAAATCGTTGCGGATTGCAGCGCTTATGTACGACAAACGGCCTTTTTCCAGTGCGGTTATCATTTTATCGGACGATGCGGCGTTTGGATACCGTAGTTTTGAATCAAGCACCGAATACATTTCGGCGGTCGATCCTTTACTGTCGGGCTTTACGATAAGAATCTCACAATCGGCGAGCCCTGCAGTGAGCGGTGTGATGATCTCGCCGTAATGCGTGCAAAGCACCGCACCGTTCACAAGAAAGAACGGCACATCGGCACCGAGCCTTTCCGCGCTTCGGCGAAGCTCGTCCCCGTCCAAAAATCCGAACGCCTCATTAAGGAGCAGCAATGCGGCGGCGGCATCCGAGCTGCCGCCGCCGAGACCCGCCGCTTTCGGTATCCGCTTCGTCACCGTGAAGCTCACTCCGTCCGCCGCAGAGGAGCCGCGGTGGGGAGAATGACCGACGCAAAGCGGTGCATCGTCATTTCTGTATGTTACCTTGTCGGGGTCGGCGTTTTTCTTTGCCTTTTCGTCCGCAAAGGCAAAATACATTTTCGCCGCGCGGTATACCAGATCGTCTTCGCTGCCCAGCTCATCGTCGCTTGACAGGACGCTTATTCCTTTGATATCGCTGCCCGTCCGAAGAGTTACGGTATCGGAAAGCGATACCGTCTGCATTATGTTTTCAACGGTATGATAGCCGTTCGCTTCCCTGTCTGTCACGGCAAGAAAAAGGTTTATTTTGGCATAAGCCTCTCTCGTGAGTTTCATTTGTTCTCTCCGCCCGAGACCGCACCCGAGCCTGTCTCCGCCGCAGTCTTCCCCATAAGACGGTTTTCGTCAGCACCGCCGCTGCATCCGATCTCTTCAAGGAATTCGCCCACCTTGGCAAGCGCCGTTTTTATATGGTCGATGGAATAGCAATAGGATGCCCTGACATACCCCTCGCCGCTCTCACCGAAAGCGGAGCCCGGAACAAGGGCGACCTTTTTGGAGTAAAGCAGCTGTTCACAGAATTCATTGCTGTTCATTCCGGTGCTCTTTATGCAGGGGAAGGAGTAAAACGCCCCCTCGGGTTCAAAGCAGGTAAGCCCCAAGCGATTAAAGCCGTCAACGATTATTCTTCTGCGATTGTCGTACTGCTCAAGCATCCGCTTTACATCGTCCTCGCCGTTTTTAAGAGCCTCTATAGCCGCATACTGAGCCGTCGTCGGCGCGCTCATGATTGCGAATTGATGCGCCTTGGTCATCTGTTTCAGGATCGGTTCGGGACCGCAGGCATATCCCAGCCTCCAGCCGGTCATTGAGAAGGTCTTTGAGAATCCTCCTACCAATACCGTGCGCTCCTTCATTCCGTCGACAGAGGCTATCGAAATGTGTCTTTTGCCGCCGTATGTCAGTTCGGCGTATATCTCATCCGACAACACGGCAATATCGGTTCCGCGGAGCACCTCGGCTATTCTTTCAAGGTCGTCCCTTTCCATAATGGCTCCCGTGGGATTGTTGGGATAGGGCATTATCAGAAGCTTTGTGCGCGGTGTTATCTTTTCCTTCAACTGCTCGGGGGTGAGGCGAAAGCCGTTATCCGCCGTTGTGGTCACGGGCACCGGCACGCCCCCCGCAAGGCGGGTTATCGGATCGTAACAGACAAAGCAGGGTTCGGGAATAAGCACCTCATCGCCCGGAGCGACAAGCGCTCTCACCGTCATATCGATGGCCTCGCTGCCGCCCACAGTGACAACGATCTCGCCCTTCGGATCGTACTCCAGTCCGAACCGACGCGCATTATATGCCGAGATCTCGTCACGCAGGACTTTAAGTCCCCAGTTGGAGGTATAGCGGGTCTTGCCCGCCTCAAGGGATGCGATCCCCGCTTCTCTTATATGCCAGGGGGTAAGAAAGTCGGGCTCTCCCACGCCTAAGGATATGACGCCTTCCATTTCCTCGGCGATATCAAAGAATTTTCTTATGCCCGACGGTTTTATGTCCACAATGGTGGGGTTAAGTACCTTATCGTAATTCATCACAGTGAAAAGCTCCCTCTGTCGTCCTCTTCGGTATCGCAGAGCATGACATCAAGTTCCTTGTATCTGCGCAGGACAAAATGCGTGGCGGTCGAGACTACTCCTTTCATAGGTGCAAGCCGTTTTGCAACGAACATTGCGACCTCCTGGAAGGTGCGTCCCTTTACCATGACGCAAAAATCATAGGCTCCCGACATAAGGTATACCGATTCCACCTCGTCATACTTTGCCACCGTCTCGGCAAGCGCTTCAAAGCCGAAGTCGGACTGAGGCGTCACCTTGAGCTCTATCAGGGCGGAGACCTTTGCCGTATCAAGTCTTTCCCAGTCTATTACCGCCTTATATCCGCGGATGAGGCCCTCTTTTTTCATCTCTTCGATCTCGCGCTTTACCTCTTCTTCGGTGAGTCCCGTTATGACGGCAATGTCGGACATAGGGATCCTCGCGTTATCGGATAAAAGAGTAAGTATTTTCTTGTTCATTTTCAATTCTCCGCCTTCCAAAAAAAGTAAGTGTTATATGTCAAATGTTTCATTGCTCCGGATGTGTTTTTCGTTATATATCGACATCGGGTATCTGCCAATTTATCGGCTTTAATCCGTGTTTCACAAGATAATCGTTTGCGCGGCTGAAGTGTTTACATCCGAAGAAGCCCCTGTAAGCCGACAACGGACTCGGATGCGCCGCTTTAAGTACAAGGTGATGCGGATTTGAAAGCAGCTCGGTCTTTGCCTGCGCCTGGCTACCCCACAGAAGAAAGACGATCGGCTTCTCACGCTCGTTGAGCAATGAGATTATTCGGTCGGTCAATATCTCCCAGCCCTTTCCCTTATGGGAATTCGCTTCGCCTCTCCGCACCGTGAGAACGGCATTAAGGAGCAGCACTCCCTGCTCTGCCCACGGTGTCAGGCAGCCGTTGTTCGGCACCTTGCACCCGAGGTCGCTTTTAAGTTCGTCAAAAATATTCACAAGCGACGGCGGCAGTTGTACGCCCGGCTTGACCGAAAAGCTCAGTCCGTGCGCCTGGCCCGGTTCGTGATAGGGGTCCTGCCCCAATATCACGACCGAAATGTCATCGTAGTCCGCCGCCTTTATACTGTTGAATATATCATACATATCGGGATATACGGTCTTTGTCCGATACTCGTTTTTTAAGAATTCCCGCAGCTTTTGATAGTACTCACTGTTAAATTCATCCTTTAGTCGTTCATCCCAACTGTTGCCTATACGGACCATTTACCCTCAGTCCCCCTTTTTCTCCGCGATGTCGGTCCCCGAAACGGCTCCGCTTTTGAAACTTGCGCGGCTTTCGGCTTTTGCATCGGCGCCGTTTTCCGCGTAGGCGTCGCTTTCGGCTCCCGCGCCCATACGGCTTTCCGTACCCGCCCTCACGAGGCGGCTTTCGGCGCCCCCGTCCGTGCGGCAAAGGTTATAAAGCAATGCCCCCTGAACGGCAAGCAGTCCCAGCGACAACCATCTGTAATCGATCAGTGTCACACCGCCGAACAGATAATACGCGTAAGCTACAAACGATGAGAGGACCGTGACCGCGGGCACATACCAGAGCTTAAACTCAGCGAAAACCAACATCAAAGTAAAGACATCGGCAAGGAAATAATATCTCTCATGCATACGCGGCAGGAAGTAGACCACCGATATTGCCGAGAGGCAAAACAGTTTTAGCATCGTGATCCCGTCGGTTCGACGACGCAGCCGCCAGCCGGCATAGACGACCGTCAGTGCGGCAAGTCCCCCGAGCATTATCCCGACGGCGTTGAAGTTGTCGAATTCCACATTATAAACAAAGCGGAAAACGGTCGGGCAGTTCATGTCAAGGCTCGCGTAATTCTGCGTCTGATTTATATAGATCATAAATGTATCCGCAAAGCTCCTGCCCGCAATAAGCGCCGGCAGTGACGCCGCCGCAAAGCCCGCGGGGAACCAAACAAGGTCGCGAAAGCGAAGTCTTTCGTTAAAAAGGCAGCAGATAACGGCAGGGAAGATAAACACCGTCTGGAGCTTTACCGAAAATGCCGCCGAGAGGGCGAGCATCGCAAGCGAACCTCTTTTTTTGAGCAGGAGATAAAATGTCAGGACGCAGAAAAAGGCGTATATTGCGTCACATTGACCCCACATTGCCCCGTTGAGCGTGACCGTGGGGAGTGCGAGCAGGGCGAAAAACGAAATCAGCGATTTTGTTTTACTGCCGGTAAGATGACCGACCGTGAGCATCACCGCCCAGGCGAGAAGCACATCGAACAGGCAGGAGAAGGCTTTTATCAATATAATATCGTCGCAGGGCATTCTCGAAATGAACAACAACAGATACATATAGGGCATATTATAGTCGCCGATGGGGGTCCTCATTGCCTCCGCCGCCGACATTCCGCGCATAACGCCGACCCAATGCACAAGAAAATTGTTATAGTCGCCCGAGTGATAGTAAAGGAGCATCACTCTGATATACACAAGAGCCGAGACGGCAAACAGAGCAAACAAAAGGGTTGATATTCGATCGGTACTGCGCGAAAGGGTCAATATTACAGCCGCAACGGCATAAATAAGTCCGAAGGCGATTCCCACCGCCGCGGCATCCGCACCCTCAAATCCGCAGGTGATGACCATAAACGGCACCATCGCGATAAGTGCCGCCGCAAAAACGGCTGCCTTTATTCCCTTTGGCAAATATATGTCCTTCATTCGCCGTACCTCCTTTTAATATGTATCTGCAAAGCCTATGACAACTACGGTCTTCGGTATGTTTCGCAATTCGGCGGATTTTGTGCGTCGCTTGTGCGTCATATGTGCGTCACTATGCCTTCATTTTAATGTCGTTATTACACCGTTATAACACCGTTTCGGCGTCGTTTCGACATCGTGTGCCGTTTTTTGTTTTCGTACAGTCGGCCGTTCAGCTGCTTTCGCGGTTTGTCGGCAGTCGGTCATTTCGCTGCTTTCGCGGTTTCGACGCATCCCGGTCATTCTCCGATCGCACGGTTGCGGTGCAGTCCGTTATTCCTCGGCTTCGGCGCGGCTCACAAAGCCCTTGAGCAGCTTTAAGGTGTTGCGCACCCCTTCGATATGGCTGCGCTCATAACCGTGGCTTGCGTAGACCCCCGCACCTATAAGGCCGTGACGGACATCGGCGCCCGCGTGAAGCGTCGCCTCGGCATCCGAGCCGTAATGAGGGTAGACATCGACCGCGTAATCCGCGCCCTCGCGTTTTGCAGCCGCGACAAGTCTGCCCACCAGATCGTAATTATACGGTCCGCCCGAGTCCTTTGCGCATATCGACACCTTGCGTTCGGTGCAGCCGAGGCCGTCTCCCACGCACCCCATATCAACACTTACTGTCTCGGTCACTCCCTCGGGCACGGAACCCGCGCCGCCGTGGCCTACCTCCTCGTAAACGGTTATATGCGCATATATCCTGCGGTCCGAGACGATCTTTCCGTCTTTGAGCAGCTTTGTAAGACCCAGCAGTATGCCCACCGAGAGTTTATCGTCAAGGAATCGGCTTTTAATATAACCCGAATCGGTGACCCTTGTTCTCGGGTCAAAGCAGACGACATCTCCGACCTCAATGCCGAGCGCCCTCACATCGTCCGCGCTGCCGACATTTTCATCTATAACTATTTCGGTGGTATCGAAATTGCGCTCGGTCTTATTATATTGCCCGTTCACATGGACGGAGGCGTTGCAGAGCTGCATTGTTCCCTCATATACCCTGCCGTCTCTCGTGTAAATACGCACATTTTCGGCTTCTCCGTTCTGGGGACACATTCCGCCCAGCGGGGTGAGTCTCAGCCTGCCGCCCGATTTGATCTCGGCGACCATTGCCCCGAGGGTATCGGTGTGGGCTTCAAGAAGAAGCGCATCCTCGGCGCTTTTTCCTTCGTTAAGCTTTACGATGACTCCGCCTTTTGCGGTCATACACGCCTCGGCTCCGAGGGCGCGGAACTCGGTCATTACCCAATTTGCCGCCCTTTCGGTGTACCCGGTCGGACTGTCGATCGCAAGGACCTCGACCGCCTTTTTCACCGCAAAGTCCGTATATTCCGCAAGATCGTTTGTCTTGTTTTCCGACATATATATCCTACCTCACTTTACCGACAATTGTTCGGCTCTTTTTATCCACTCCGCCGCAGACGCATCACTCGGCATACGCCAATCGCCGCGGGGCGACAGGCAGATGCTGCCGATCTTGACACCGTCCGGCAGGCAGCTCCTTTTGAACTGTTGAGTAAAAAAACGGCGGTAAAAAACGGTCAGCCACTTTTTTATGACTGCGGGCTCAAAATCCTCTCCGAATGCCCGTGATGCAAGGCAGAACACCTTTTCGGGGGTGAATCCGTATCTGACGGTATTATACAAAAAGAAGTCATGAAGCGCATACGGTCCGACTATTTCTTCGGTCTGCTGGGCGATCTTGCCCTCTGCGTCGGGAGGCAGAAGCTCCGGGCTTATAGGTGTGTCAAGGATATCCTTTAAGACCTCGTTGCTTTCCGAAAAGATATTGCTTTTCACGAGGCTGTCTATCATCCATCTCACAAGGGTCTTCGGGACTCCGCAGTTGACGCCGTACATACTCATATGATCGGCGTTATAGGTGCACCAACCGAGGGCAAGCTCGCTCAGGTCACCCGTTCCCACCACAAGACCGCCTATCCTGCCCGCGTAATCCATAAGCACCTGGGTGCGTTCTCTCGCCTGGGAATTCTCATAGGTCAGATCGGTGGTCACGCCGTCGTGTCCTATATCGCGAAAATGCTGCTTGACCGCATCGCCTATCGGTATTTCGACCGCGGTGACCCCGAGGGTCCTCATAAGCTCCACCGAGTTATTATGGGTACGATCGGTGGTTCCGAAACACGGCATTGTGATACCCGTCACCTTTGACACATCGCCGCCCGATCTTTTGACCGCCTCGGTGCAGACCAATAATGCAAGAGTCGAATCAAGACCGCCCGACACTCCGATAACGGGCGCGGCGCCCGTGACATCAAGACGCTTTTTAAGACCCGCGACCTGCATTTCGAATATTTCCGCGCAGCGCTCGGTGCGGTCCTTTTCGGTATTCGGGACAAAGGGCAGTTTATCCGCCTTATAATAGCGAAGATCGTTTTCCGCTCTTGTTGATTGAGGCAGGACGACTCT
>CAKRVQ010000006.1 GCA_934408795.1 uncultured Eubacteriales bacterium | reverse complement strand
TTGCTATGAAGTGCGGACAAAGAGATTACCATTTTATCAGACAGTTGGAAGATGGGACATGGTATAATAAATCAGGTAGAACCATCGGGACATATGCAACTGTTGAAGATGTTATGGCAAACACATGGACATCTATATACATGAAAAATGACGAACGAAGGTATGGTGACATCGGTCTATACACATATGAGACAATATACTTTGCCGTGAGAATAGGATGGGATTCATAATGAAAAAGCTATTATCATATGCATTGGTGATCGTGATGATCGTGACCGGGTCCATACTGTTCTATTCGTGCAAGGAGGAGCCGGAAATAAACACCAATGTTCTTAAAAAATACAATGCCGACAATGCGGGGTATATTGACGATATCGTAACAAAGTCTTACGGAATCGAAGAGCTGCGAAGCTTTTTCGGAACGGTTTTTCGAAACGACCGCGTGATGTACGGCCGCTCCGGGAACGACAGATCGCTTACGACGGATGATGTGAATGCCGAATTCCCGATCGAGTGCATGCGCAGGAAGGGATACTGTGTTTATAAGGTTGCCGAAGGCGGATACTACTATGTGTTCCGGGACACTTCGGGCGACAACTTAAGCTCGGTATCATCGACCGATACCGCAGGTAAAGCCGATACATACTTTGCGGTTTATCTTAATTCCGATTCGGCATTATCCGAAGATGATTTTGCCTCCGTCAAGGAGGGCGTGAGCACCGCCGAAGATGTGCAAAGGATAGATCATTCGTTTGAACTGAGCTTTTTGACATCGGGCGGGGTCGTTTCATACAGTCTTATGAAAGATGGCAGCGCATTGGAGATATCTTACAAATGCAGCGATCCGTTGACGGCGTACAGTGATATGACCGTCGTTTCCAAAAAGACGATAACGAGGGAGGATAATGTTCACTCGGTATTGTTGAAGATACTTGAAAAAGATCTGCCGTTCAATGTTAATGACACCTATAAAAGAACGGAATTTGTAAAAGGGTTTGTCAGCGACAATGCAGGGTATATTGACGATATCGTAACAAAGTCTTACGGAATCGAAGAGCTGCGAAGCTTTTTCGGAACGGTTTTTGATAACGATCCCATGTATGAACACTCTGACAGCAAAGGTACAATAACGATATCCGATGTCAATAACAGATTCCCTATAGAATGCTTAAGAGAAAAGTATGCGGTCTATAAGGTTACCGAAGGCGGGTATTACTATGTCTTTTGGAGTCTGTTCTGTGATGACACATCAATAGAAAATGCGTCGTACGGCGATGTGAATAATGCGTGCATACACTTTGCGGTTTATCTTGATCCCGATTCGGCATTATCCGAAAATGATTTTGCCTCCGTCAAGGAGGGCGTGAGCACCGCCGAAGATGTACAAAGGATAGACCCTTCGTTCGAGATGAACATTTTGATGTCAAGCAGGCTTCCTTCTTACAGTCTTTTGGGCGACGGCAGTGTGATGGAGATCTGTTATGATCCGCACTCATCCTGCAGATCATATGCGGATATGACGGTCGTCTCAAAGAGAGTGATAACAAGAAGAGAAGAGTCCGCATCCCTGCTTTCACTGATCCTAAAAAAGGATCTGCCGTATTAAATCGCCCGCAAGGGCAATGATCGCAATTATAAAAAAAGGCACGGCCGTCTTCGGACGGTCGTGCCATCTTTATATCTGTTTTCCGTTGCACATGACCGAGGCGCAGAACATTCCGTCCTTTACCTCAAAGCGGCATACTCCGCCATAGTGTTTTGCGATGCTCTTGACCGATTGGGTGCCGAGTCCGGGCCCATCATGCTTTGTTGAAGCGAACTCTCCGCTCAATGTGAATTCCGGTGTGCCGTTATATGTATTGTCAACCGTTATGCAAAGTAAGCAGCCTTTGACATTTGCGCGAATGACGATCTTCTTGTCGTCGGTGCTTTCTTTTTTGCAGGCCTCCAGCGCATTTTCCAACAGATTTCCGAGAAGGACGGCAATGTCAGTGCCCGAAATGCCGCAATCCTGCGGTATGTCGGCCTTTACCGAGTAGTCTATATGATCGTTCTTTGCCTTTTGTGCAAAGTAGAGCAGAACCGCGTTTGCAGCGGTGTTTTCACAATATACACAAAGGGAGTTATCCGAAAATCCGGTGCCGTACCGATCAAGGTATTCTTTCAGCGAATCATAGTCCTTACGGTTCAGATACTCCTGCATAACGGCGATATGATGCCTTACATCATGCTTGGCGCTGCGTGCTTCGAAGATCTTAGCTTTCAGATTCTCGTACTGAACAGACTGCATTGCAAGCTGATGATTGCGCTCTTTTAATTCAAGCGTTTTGTTTTGCTCCAGGATGAGTCTGGTCACCACATAATATATCAGTATCTCACCGGTATTTATTACAAGCAGGAAAAGTGCGTTCCTGGGTCTTAACGCGATTTCAAGACTGCTGGATGAAGCATTGCCGTAAAAAGCATAGTACCACATTACATAAAATGTTGCGGGGATGAGCCACAGATATCTCCATTCCAATCCCGACGGCTCTTTTTGGATCGCCGGAGTGTAAATATATCTCATATATATAAAGATCGGGACGGAGAAAAATGCCTCAACGACAAAAAGCATCAAAGCAAATGACCAACGGTAGCTTTGCACGGCGAGTGCGGGGAAAATGAGACCTTCTATACATTTAGAGAGGATAACGGCGAGATTGGCAATGTTTGAGATCATCAATAGGGTGAAAAGCATTTTTCCGATATGCTTCTTTACCGTTAAAAAATAGAACACGGCATATAGCGCGGTGCTGACTGCACTTGCCGCTGCGGCATGATTACCCGGCTTGAACGCCACCCACGCACCGAGCAACAACTGGATGCAGGTGAGCAGCCCGATAAGAAGCTCAGTGACTCCCTTTGAAAAACGAAGACTGTAACGAAACGGATAGATCGCCAATACCAAAAACGGCAGGAAATTCAATAGCGAATACGCCGCGACTTCAAGCATTCTGTAGACGGGAGGCATCATTCTTCACCACTCTTTCCGTAACCGCTCAAAGCAGAACGATGAATATGCTTCAGTTACTTCATTTGCTCTGCGTCGGCTTATGGGTATCAGACTTCCGTCACTCATACAAAAGGTGTCGCGCCGTTGCTCGGCAACCTCGTAAAAGTTTATAACCACCCCTTTTATCGGGCTGAAGAAATACGGATAAGCGCACAACAACGGCTCCGTCTCGGAAAATCTTGCCCGCAGAACAATGTTTTCGCCCTGCTTGCAATGCAAGGTTATGGAGTGGGATGCGCAATCCGCATAAATGATATTCCTCAGCACGACACTCTTGCCGTCGGGCAGCTTTACGGTGCGCATCTTTTCCATCCCCGTGATATCGAGACGGTCGAGCATGGTTTTTACTTTGTCAATGCTGAACGGTTTGGTAAGATAATATGAAGCGCTGACCTCGTAGCTTTCGCTTGCAAATTCATTGCTTGATGTGCAAAAGACGATCTTAACTTCACTGTCCGACCTGCGTATCTCGCGGGCGGTCTCAACACCGTCAAGACCGTTCATAAATATGTCCAGAACGATCAGATCAAATGTGCCGGGCTCATAGTCGCGAAGAATCGCCTCTCCGCTTGCAAAATGTGTTATATCAACGGAATCGCAGAGCAACTCACTTAAATATGTCTGCAGACACCGGTACATTTGAATGTCATCATCAACAACAGCGATTTTCAAGATAAAACTCCTCTTTGAACAACAGTACGATCCTCTTGATATTCTATCATCGCTCAATTAAGAGTGCAAGCGTCGAAATGTTAAATTTTTTCATGGATCGTGCGCCGAAAATTGCCGCAGTCTGCCGCTTGCGCCGTTTTTTTACCGCTTGTGTAAAAGGGCTTGGTTTTCCTTTGCGACTCACTGTAAAATACACTGTGTATGCCGATATCGAAACTTAATAAGCAGGGACGAAAATCAAACGATCGCGCGGTGGGTCGCAACGGCTTCGGAACGCCGTATCCGCTTTGCGGGGCTATTTGCAGGCGGGGTACCCCCCTAAAAGGGAAAAATGTGTGATTTAACAGTCCGCAAAGCGGCGATAATTCAAGTGACGGACTCTGCCGTCAGCCGATCGCCGCAACGCTTTTTTTGCTCGATACGGCACTGCAGATGTAAATCTATATGACAGAGGTGATGTGATCTTAGGAGACGAGCGAAAAAACAACACATATAGGTTTTTAAAACACATCGTCGTCCTTTATAAGACAGGACGGCTAACCCACTGGCAAACGGAGGTATTTATAAATGAAATTAAAACAAATGATTCTTTGTTTATTGCTCGCATTCTGCATAACGGCGATCTGCCTGCCGACCGCGGTATCAGCCGAGAATACGGCGCGGCAGGGAAAGTGGACCGGCTATGCAGCAACTTCTTTTGACGGCGGTTCGGGCACCAAGGAGGATCCTTACCGTATAGCAACCGCTGAGCAGTTGGCACTGCTTGCAAAAGATGTCAACAGCGGAGCCGTCAGTAAAAGTCACACCAAGGAATACTTTATATTGACTGCAGACATTGACCTTTCGGGACATGTCTGGACACCGCTCGGTTACGAGAGCTATGCCTCGGGCGGCGGTTCGGCTCAGTCGTTCAACGGATACTTTGACGGTAACGGCAAGAAGATAACGGGCCTTTATGTAGATGAGCGGGCAGGCGATGAATACGGCAAAAACCGCAACGCCGGTCTGTTCGGTTGTGTGAGTGCCGTCAGCACGGAACCCGTAATTCAAAATCTTATCATTGAAGACGGAATCGTCCTTGCGGGAGACGGCGGAATAGACGAAGACTACGGTGCAGGATTGCTTGTCGGCAAGATAACCGTGTTAGGCAACAATGTGGAGTTTGCTGCTATAAAGAACTGCACTGTGTCGGGAGAAGTAAATTCAACCAGGTATGCGGGCGGTCTTGTCGGCAATACAAGCTATACACATTTCGAAAACTGCCGTTCCGAAGCGAAAGTAACTGGTTATTGCGTCAGCGGCGGATTCGTAGGCAATACTTTTGAGTCGGAGTTTACCGATTGCGTCGCAGTAGGCAATGTCAAGAGCAGCGGCTGGAGCACCGGCGGATTTGCCGGAATTTTGTTCTGTAACACAACGGTCAAGCATTGCGCCGCGTTCGGCAATGTCGAGGCAGACAACTGGAACATCGGCGGATTTGTCGGCTATGCGGAGGAAAATACCGTTATTGAAAACAGCATTGCCATGGGCAATGTAAAGAGCAATGTCGAAGGATTTGACCCGAAAGCGGGCGGATTCTCAGGTACTGCCTGTTCCTCGTCAAAGTTCGTCAAGTGCCATGCGGAAGGCAAGGTCACTGTAGCCGACGAGGGTTCAATAGGCGGAATGATAGCGATCGGTGAAGATAGCAGCGCCGAAAACTGCTCGTTCGATAAAGAAAAGAATGCAAGTCTCAATGCTGTCGGAGACAAGATCTCGGGTGAGTACGGCGCTGCCGCTCAGAAGACTGCCGAGGTCCTCAGCAACATCTGCAACGACTACTATGAGGGACACGATATGGCGGCAAAGCCCGAGCAGAAGCCGACATGTACCGAAGACGGACACAAGGCAGGGAGCGAGTGTACGCGCTGCGGACACCGCGAAGGCTTTGAGACCGTTGCCGCTGCCGGTCATAAGGGCGGAACGGCTACCTGCTCAAAAAGGGCAGTATGCGAGGTCTGCCAAAACGAATACGGTGAGCTTAATATTGCCAACCACATCGGTCTGAAACATGTTGCGGAGAAGGCGGCGACGAAGGACGCAGAGGGAAATATCGGGTATTGGTATTGCGAGGACTGCGACAGATACTTCTCCGATGCCGAGGCGACCGTTGAGATCACCAAGGCAGACACCGTAAAGGCAAAACTGAATGATAATCCCGGAGACGGTCACCCGATCCCGATAACCGGTGATGATGTGAAGGTCGCATTGTGGATCGCACTGTTGTTTGTCAGCGGCGGTGCTGCGGTCGGCGCAAAGATTTGCTGGGAAAAGAGAAGGAAATCCGAGTAATAAGAAAAAGTAAGAATAATATCGCGAGACCCCGGTGCGGCGAATGCCGCACCGGGGTCTCGCGCATCATGTTTCGAAAAAATCAGGTCGATTGAAAGATTTTAAACCGCCCGAAGAACTCTGTGTGATCAAAATCCCTACCCAAGGGTTTTGTTTATTTCGTTTAAAAAATTTTCTATTCCGCGCGCGAAAAAAGTGTCGAAATGAGGAGAAAGGCGAGTTATCAAAGGCAAACGGGGACGAAAGGTGTCGAAAACAGAGGAACGAAATGAATTGAACTGTCGTCGCCGAGCTGGTATAATCTTATTGAAAAGAATAAATGTTCGTCTCGGATTCGATGAACAGAGCATAGCATCACGGAAGGGCGGCTTGAATTGCCGACGGACGGGACATTTGCGCGTTAAGGCGTGTCGAGTTGCGTTTTTCGCAGATCTGAGCCGACGGGAGGCATAGCTTGATAGCTTGACTTTTGTCGGCTTGCATCTGCGGGAATTCTACACCCATAAAGGGTTCGGATCACCTTAAACGCAGCCTCTGCGTTCGCACCCGCACGGGCAACAAACCGACCGCAGGCAGCGCCGCCGCGCCGAAGGCGCGGTAAACGGGCTACTGTGCACTTTCGTTTTTTTAGAAAGCCTTGCTTTTCCGATAGGGTGTTACTTCTTTATGACACTCTGCTGCCCGTTTTGCGCCCTTCTAAGGAAGGGCGCGCGGCGCTGCCTGCGGTCGGGTGTTGCCCTGCCCACCGGTTGCAATTCCGTCCCGAAGCGGGGCTGCTTTGCTCCCATACGGCGTATCCGAGGCGAAAAGGATGGGAAGATCAGAATGTCAGCAAGATACCTGAGGTACAAAATAATCGAGAATGTCAAGCTGCTCGCAAGCGACGGAAGAACGCAGCTCAATGCCTTTCCGCCGTTTGTGTGCAGGGGAGAGGAACTCGCAGGCTCGCTTGATGATCTGCTGGTGCTTTATGAGCAGAGGATGAAGCGCGGAGGACAGAGACTGTTCGGAGAGAGTGCGAGCGAGGGTCTGAACGCCCTTGATAAGGCACTGAGGATCATACCTCCCGAGGATTACAGTGACTTTGCGGTGATGTATTCCATAAGGTGGGACAAGATACGCAAGAAAGCCCGCGAGACGCTGGGACTTCTCGGCGAACCCGTTGAAGAACCCGAACCATTCACATATGTGAGCATGGGAATATGACCGAAAACTCCCGTGCCGCGCGGCAGTGAAAAGAGTAAAGTAACATAGATATAAAAGCACCGATATAAATAATACCGATAAACAACATCAAACAGCATTGATATATAAGTACCGCCGCCGTTTGCCCATTCGGGCAAACGGCGGCGGTTGTCATAGTTGCAGATAGATTTTGTTTACTTGTCGTCTGCATCTCGGCGTGAAAATCAGCGTGTTTTCGATAATTGCCGTTTATCAGAGTACGGAGATGGTTTTGATACAGTGCCGTTTAATACGGCGGGCTCAAAAACTCAGTAGGTTAAAAATAGTAAACTGCCGGGTGAAAAATCATATCTGTATTGTAATTTATGAATATAGACAATAATTGTCAATTGGTGTATAATGTCGGTATATCGGAGGTGCTGTTGTATGAAAGTTAAAAAAATTGCTTTTTCCGCACTGTTTATGGCGTTCGTTTATCTAATGACGATGATATCGGTGTCACTCGGCGGAAACGGTTATTCGAATTTGGGAGACGCGGCAGTGCTGCTTTCTTATTTTGCACTGGGTCCTGTCAGCGGAGCTATTGTATCTGCAGTCGGATCTGCACTTACCGACATTACCCTCGGGTATTTTATGTATGCCCCGGCTACCTTTATAATAAAAGGTTTGATGCCGCTTATCTTTGCGGGACTGTATAAGATGATGCTCCGCGCGTCGGACGGCAAGACCTTTGCATCGCGCCTTGTATCTGCCGTCGTGTGCGAACTGTTTATGGCGGTTATGTATTATTTGTTCAACGCCTTGTTTATTATCAAGAGCTTTGCGGGTGCCGTTATCTCCCTTGCGACGGACGGCTTGCAGGGAGGAGTCTGCTTCATCGCTTTCATGGTGATCTCCGAGGCGTGCGAGAGACTGAAACTTTTCGAAAAATGGAATGCGGTATGGCGGAAATAACTGTCAACGCGTCAAAAAGGTATAGTGTTTATTTGGATGAGTCGGGCAGTGAAAAACGCCTTGTCGGTTTGTTGTCGGACTTCGGAAAACGGGTCTGTATAGTTACGGACGAGGGCGTACCGAAATGCTATTCTGAGCGGATCGCGTCGGCTTTATCGCTGCACGGATACTCCGAGTATGTTTTCTTTGCTCCCGAAAGTGAAAACGCCAAGACCGCTTCCGTACTTTTGTCGCTTCTCGCGTTTTTGTCCGAAAATCACTTCGGCCGCGAGGATACCTTGATCGCCCTCGGCGGCGGTGCGGTCGGGGATTTGTCGGGCTTTGCCGCATCCTGCTATAACAGGGGAATGCACCTTATAAATATCCCGACCACTCTTCTTTCAATGGTAGATTCGTCAATAGGCGGTAAGAACGGGATAGACCTGCCCAACGGTAAAAACCTTGTCGGTACATTCTATCAACCAGATGCGGTGCTGATAGATACGGGATTTTTGAAAACTCTTGATCGGAAATTGATAACCGACGGATACGGAGAGATCGTAAAGACCGCTGTTATAGGCGATCCGAAGCTTTTCGGAATGCTTGAAAGCGACGGCGGATGCGGTATTGAGGAAACCGTACTTCGCTGCATAAATGTCAAAAGATCGTTTGTTGAGCAGGATGAATTTGACGAAGGAAAGAGACATATTCTGAACTTCGGTCATACGGTAGCTCATGCGATTGAGGCGGCAAGCGGGTTTTCCGTCTCTCACGGCAGGGCGGTGGCTATAGGGTGCTCAGTGATGACCCGTGCCTGCGAGGCTGTCGGGATATGCGGGAGGACGACCGCCGACAGGGTAGATCGTGTTCTCAACAGGTATTGCGGCAATATAAAATCTCCTTTTCCGCCGAAGACGATTACCGAATTTGCGTTGCGGGATAAAAAGAGGCAGGCTGATAATATCTGCCCCGTTCTGATAGAGGAGATCGGCCGCTGCACCGTGAAGAGTATGAGCATCGATGAATTCTGCAAATTTATTTCCGGTGCGGAGCGGTGCTATGAGTAAAACAAATCTTTTCTTTGATATCTCGGGAGGTGCGGTGAATGCCGTGCCTTCAAAGTCATCTGCTCACAGAATAATTATATGCTCGGCTTTGTCGGATTCGCAGACCGAGGTCGAAATCAGCGGACTGTCCGACGATGTTCTGGCAACCGTCAGTGCGGCTGAGGCGCTGGGCAGCAGGGTAGAGATCATCGATGGCAGGCTGATCGTTTATCCGCATTCCAAAACATGTACGGGCGGAAATGTTCTATGCGGTGAGAGTGCCTCAACCCTACGACTCTGTTTACCCGTGTTTGCGGCTCTCGGTATACCCGTGACATTTTTAAACGAGGGCAGTCTTAAAAGGCGAAAACTGTTTATCCCCCGTGATGAATACCTGAATCATGGGGTTACCGTTATGAATAGCGAAGAGGGGATTTCTGTCAGCGGAAAGCTGACGGGGGGAGCGTTTTCGGTCGACGGGGCGGTGACCTCTCAGAACCTTAGCGGTCTTGCTCTCTCACTGCCGCTCGTAAACGGTCTCAGACTGAGCGCGCAACACCGTTCTGTCTCAATGCCGTATTTTGATATGACGGCGCGCGTTATGAAGGATTTCGGCGTCGAATTGTCGGATGAAAACGGTATAGTGACGGCAAGCGGTCGCTATTCTTCGCCGTCTCACATAAAAGCGGAGGGGGACTGGTCATCGGCGGCATATTGGTTTGTGCTCGGAGCAATAGGCGATCTTCCCGTTACGGTCCACGGCCTTAATTACCGAACTGCGCAGGGGGATAAGCGCATACTTGATATCCTGTTTCGCTGCGGTGTGCGTATAGAGCACGATGTCCGCGGAGGCGCATATACGGTCTATCCCTCTGCGATAAAGCCGTTTTCGGTCGATGTTTCGGCTACTCCCGACCTTTTTCCTCTGCTCGGAATACTAGGCTCGGCGGCAGCGGGAAGATGCGTGTTGTCGGGTGCCGCCGCCTTGAAATATAAGGAGAGCGACCGTCTCTTTGCTACTGCCGATATGATAAATTCAATAGGCGGGAACGCGGTCATTGGAAATGACTCGCTCATAGTTCAGGGCTTCGGCAGAGGCAGATCTGCCTTGTCGGGCGGAGCTTGCGGCACACACGGTGATCATCGTATGGTAATGGCTGCGGCGATAGCTTCGGTAATTTGTCGTGACGGGGTAGAAATCAATGAGACCGCTGCGGTCAGTAAATCATATCCGCGCTTTTTTGACGACTATATATCTCTCGGAGGGAGGATCCGCTGAGTTGTTTTCCTATAGCGGCAACATAAGTATAAAGGTCACGGGCAGTTCTCACTCGCCCGAGATATCCTGCACAGTTAGCGGTCTGCCCGCGGGGTTTTCGGTGGACCCCGAGCGGCTTGCGGCATTTACCGCGAGACGCGCACCGGGAGGCGCACTTTCATCTGCCCGATGCGAGTCGGATGCCCCGATATTTACCTCGGGACTTCACGAGTGGGTCACCGACGGCACTCCGCTCACGATCATTATTAAAAATACCGATGTTAAAAGCCATGATTATGACGACTTAAGAGGCATACCGCGCCCGGGCCATGCCGATCTTCCCGCTTATGTTAAAAACGGAGCGGATTTTGATATGTCAGGCGGGGGAGAGTTTTCCGGAAGAATGACTGCACCGCTTACCGCGGCGGGCGGCGTTGTTTTGCAGATACTCCGAAAAATGGGTATCACCGTGTCGGCGCACCTGCTTTCGGTCGGCGGTATTGATGATGTGCCCTTTGTCGGCAGCGGACCTTTTATCGATGAATGCTCGGTATGCCGTTCACATATTCTGCAGATGATCGATGAAAGTGCCGCGCATGATGCGGCGGCATTGATATCTGATATAAAGCGCGAAGGAAACAGTATCGGCGGTGTGGTCGAGTGCGCAGTATGCGGCCTCGGTGTCGGTATAGGCGGAGCCGGATTCGGCGGTATAGACGGCCGAATCGCTTATTTTGAGTACGCCGTTCCGGGTGTAAAAGGAGTCGAATTCGGCAACGGATTTGCTTCTTCCCGTTTAACGGGCAGCGAGAATAACGACCGTATCGTCACCGACGGAGTTCACGCTGAAACCGAAAGCAACCGATGCGGCGGGGTACTCGGAGGAATGAGCACGGGATCCCCCATTGTTTTTAAGGTGGCATTTAAGCCGACTCCGTCGATCTCTGCTTTGCAGGACACGGTGGATCTCACGACTATGACTCCGACGAGAATAAGTATAAACGGAAGACACGACCCGTGCATTGCCGTGCGAGCGGTGCCCGTGGTCGAGGCTATGGCGGCACTTGCGGTCTATGATGTTTTATGCGGGGAGGAAAGCCCGCTCAACAATGACGATCTCTGCAATATGAGAAGCGAAATAGATCGGCTGGACAGAAAAATCTCAGCATTGCTGAGAGCACGATTCAATGTATCAAAAAGGATCGGCGAATACAAAAGAACTGCCGATCTGCCCGTGACCGACAAGGCACGGGAAACCGAGCTGCTCAAAAAGATCGGATCGTATGGCGGCAGTGATGCCGAAAATAACGAGAGCGTCGAAAGGGTTTACGGCAGTATACTGTCCGAAAGCCGCAAACTTCAGGAGGGAATAATATGCGACGGGAAAAGTACGCATTGATCGGCGAAAAACTGCTGCATTCATATTCTCCCGAACTGCATTCATATTTCGGAAACTACTCCTATGAACTTATCGAGACAAGCCGCGAAAAGGTAGGAGACATTATAAGGAGCGGAAAATGGTCGGGGTTTAATGTGACGGTTCCTTTCAAAAAGACCGCCGCCGAGCTCTGCGACCGCCTTGCGGGGACTGCAGGATCCGTCGGCGCGGTAAATACCGTTATAGTAAAAGACGGAGAAGCGATAGGATATAATACCGACTGCAGCGGATTTTTGTACCTGCTTAGGATCAACGGCATAAAGGTGAGCGGCAAAAAGGTTTTGGTTCTCGGGAACGGAGGAGCAGCTGCCGCCGTATGCGCTGCTCTTAAAGAAGAGCGCGCAGGGGAAACAACGATCGTGGCGCGAAGTAAGGGAGGCGGAATGAAGGATGCCTACCTGCATACCGACTGTGATGTGTTGATAAATGCGACGCCGGTGGGGATGTACCCGAACGCGGAGGAGTCTCCTGTGGATCTGACCGAGTTTTTAAATTGTAAAGCGGTAATTGATCTTATCTACAATCCGTTTGTCACAAAGCTCATTTGCCAAGCTGAGTCTCTCGGTAAAAAAGCGGTGAACGGTATTGATATGCTTGCCGCACAAGCGGCATATGCCTCGGAACTGTTCACGGGTGATCATATCAGCGATGACAGAATTTCACAAGCCGCAAAGGATGTCGTAAAAAACAAGAGAAACATCGTCCTGATAGGAATGCCCGGGTGCGGTAAGACCGTAGTCGGGAAAAAGCTTGCGCCGCTTGTAAACAAACGCTTTTGGGACTGCGACGATGAATTTTTTAAGTCTTGCGGTGTGACGCCCGAAAGCTATATAATGTCACACGGCGAAGAACGATTCAGAGAAAAAGAAACACTTCTGCTGAAAGAAAAGGCATACGAAAACAGTTCGGTTATCTCATGCGGCGGCGGTGCGGTGACAAAAAAAGAAAACATATCGGCGCTTCGTTCAAACGGCATCATTGTATATATCAGGCGTGGATTGTCCGAGCTTGATAAAAAAGGGCGCCCCCTGACCGAAAAGTTCGGTGTTGAGGAGTTGTTCAGACAAAGAAAAGAAATGTATGAATCTGCAGCGGATATAGTGGTGGATTTTACCGACGAAAGCGCAACGGCAGAGGAAATCAAGGAGAGGATCGAAGAGTATGAAAATAGCGGTAATTAACGGTCCCAATATGAATCTGCTCGGTATTCGGGAGCCGGATATTTACGGTACGGTCACCTATGAAGAGCTGATCGGGCTGATCAACGAGCATTGCAGGAAAGTCGGGGTCGAGGTCGACTTTTTTCAGTCTAACCACGAGGGTGATATTGTCGACTGCATTCAGGGACTTTACGGCAGCACCGACGGGATCGTGATAAACCCCGCCGCCTACACGCACACTTCCATAGCGATACCGGATGCCTTGCGTGCGGTCGGCATTCCTGCGGTTGAAGTCCATTTGAGCGACATTTCGGTAAGAGAGAACTACCGCAGGATCTCATATATTGAGCCTGTTTGTAAAGAATCAATAGCGGGTCGGGGTGTAAACGGCTATCTTGATGCGGTTGATGTCCTGATCGAATACATAAAAGAAAATGCATAAACGGATCACGCAGAAAAGAAAAGCAAAAGCAAGACGAGAGCAAGCCCTTCCGTTCGGAAGGGCTTGCTCTCGTTAACCATTAAAAAATGATGTGACTGTGACTGCAGCAGCGCCGTGCCGCGCGTTGTGCGCGCGGCAAACGGGGGCTTGTTTTAGTTTTATGTGGTCGGCTAAACCCTGAAAGGCTTAGCTGCCGCGGGCGTATGCCCGAGACAAGCCCCCGTTTCGCGACCCCTTCGGGGTCGCGCGGCGCTGCCGCTCAGTCGCGGAATGAAAATGCGTTCGGCAATTTTATTCAGAGGAAGCACCGCTTTGCCGCTGCTATCCGTACGCTGACTCAAAGAGGTCCGCACACAAAACAAGCAATCGGCCTGCGACGGTTGATAAAACACCGACGCAGACCGATTTTTAAAAACAATATTTTTTAATACAAAGGGAGAAAGACCGACATTCCATTTAAAGCGGTAAAACAGAGAAATGTCAACTATTCCACCGTTTTATAAATGTGGGGAACAAAGGGCGGCTCCTCTTCGGAATACTTTATCGCACCGATGCACAATTCTTCGGCGAATTTTAGCGATGATTCGTCATTTGTATGGAGGAGCATCACCGTATCTCCGATATCAACGCGGTCACCGCGCTTTTTGAACATCGATATTCCGGCAGAATGATCGATCGGGTCGCCTTTGTTCTTTCTGCCGGCACCGAGCAGAGTGCTTGCAGTCCCGATCATTTCCGCATCAGTAAAGCTTATATAACCGCTCTCGGTTGCCTTTATCTCGTGGGTGATCTTCGCCACGGGGAATTTTGCGGTGTCCTTAATGTAAGATATATCTCCGCCTTGGGCAGATACCCATTCAAGCATTTTTTCGTAAGCAGATCCGTTGTCGATCGCTTCGGCAGCACGCCTTGAGCCTTCCTCTTCGAAAACACCGAAAATGAGCGAGACCATTTTACCCGCAAGGGAAATGCTGACATCGCGAAGATCATTTTTAACCTCGCCTTTTAACACGCCGACCGCTTCTTTGACTTCAAGCGAATTGCCGATCTCGGTTCCGAGAGGGGTGTTCATATCGCTTATCAATGCGGCAGTGTGTCGATTGAAACGCTTACCGATGTCAACCATTTTTTCGGCGAGCAACACGGCGTCTTCGGGAGTTTTCATAAATGCCCCGCTGCCGTATTTCACATCAAGTACAATATTTTCCGAACCTGCCGCTATCTTCTTGCTCATTATGCTTGAGGCAATAAGCGGAATACTGTCGATAGTCGCAGTGACATCACGGAGCGCGTAAAGCTTTTTGTCGGCGGGTGTGAGATCAGCAGTCTGACCGATTATCGCAACGCCGACCTTGTCAGCCTGAGACAAAAACTCATCATCCGAAAGAGAGACGCGGTATCCCGGTATCGACTCAAGCTTGTCAACCGTTCCGCCGGTGTGACCGAGGCCTCTTCCCGACATTTTTGCGACCTTACCGCCGAGCGCGGCAACGGTGGGAGCGACGATTATCGATGTCTTATCTCCCACACCGCCTGTGGAATGCTTGTCGGCTGATAATCTTCCGAATCGCGACAGATCAACCGTGTCACCCGAGGCTATCATTGCTTTTGTGAGCACCGAGGTCTCACGGTCGGTCATTCCGTTAATGCATATCGCCATAAGAAGTGCCGATGCCTGATAGTCGGGTATGCTGCCGTCGGTAAATCCGTTTATAAAGAACTTTATCTCGGCATCCGAAAGCTGCCCGCCCTCACGCTTAGTCTTAATAATATCATACATTCTCATTGATATATCACCGTGATTTGAAAATGTTATATGGTTTGTTATGTGCTGCCCGAGCCCTAACGCGCTCCCTTGTCGTACGGTATACCTTCGGCTTTCGGAGCCCTTGATTTGCGCGATGTGAATGCAAGCACTATCAGTGAGATAATGTAGGGCATCATATTGTACACAGAGCCCGGAATGTGGAGATCCATAAGGAAATCAAACCCGAAGTAAACATTCGAAAGTGCGCGGAAGAGACCGAAAAGAAGTGCGGCAAGCGCGATCCTTACGGGTTTCCACTGACCGAATATCATGACCGCCAGAGAAAGGAAACCGAATCCCGCAACTCCGTTTTCAAACTTCCACTCCGAAACACCTACAAGTATGTAGCAGATGCCGCCGAGAGCTCCGAGGAGTCCGGATATCATAACGCCTGCCCCGCGCATTTTGTATACATTTATACCGACACTGTCGGCAGCCTGCGGATGCTCGCCGCAAGCCATAAGGCGAAGACCGAACTTCGTTTTGTAGAGCACAACATATGCGGCGACAAGAGCAATAAGGGCAATCACGGTAAACCAGTTGAATTCAAAACCGTTTATGTTGATTATGAATGCCTGTTTTGCGCTTGCGTACTGAATTGTCGAGGAAACATCACCGGGGTTTGTCGCAGTGTTTATTGCTTTTACCGCGACGGTTGCACCTGCCGTTCCGAGCATATTGAGAGCGGTTCCGACGATGGTCTGATCCGCTTTCAGATTTATGCAAGCCACCGCGAGCAGGGAAGAGTAGAGCATTCCGAACACAATGGCGGCGATAACAACGGCAAGGATCATCAAAAAAGCAGGTGTAGACGCCGGCATATACCTCATAGCAAGAGCGCCGCCCAGTGCGCCTATTACCATTATACCCTCAAGTCCCAGGTTTATAACGCCGCTTCGCTCCGAAAAACAACCTCCGAGAGCAACAAGCAAAAGAACGGATGAAAATACAAGAGTGTATTGTATCAAAAGAATCATTTGCCCTCACCTCCCGTCTCATTTTCCGAATGTGCAGTCGTTCCTGCAGGGCCTGCTGCCGCCTCGGCAGCTATTGCCTTTGCAGCCTGCTTTTC
>CAKRVQ010000005.1 GCA_934408795.1 uncultured Eubacteriales bacterium | reverse complement strand
AGATGACCCCGTTACTTGCGGCAAAGTTCACGGTCGTTGACAGTTTTGACACCCACGCCAACATACCCGCCCACTTCGCTGCCGTCGATAAGGCAGCGAAAAAAGGAAAGACAAGTGCAATCATTTCCTCCGGATGGGATCCCGGCCTGTTCTCTCTTGCAAGGGCGTATACCTTGGCTGCGATTCCCGACGGAAAAAGCTATACCTTCTGGGGCAGAGGCGTCAGTCAGGGACATTCGGACGCTATTCGCCGTATTGACGGCGTCGCCGACGCAAGGCAGTATACCGTGCCGATAGAATCAGCCCTGTCGAGCGTCAGAAGCGGAGAAATGCCCGACTTCACCGTTCGCCAAAAGCACTTAAGAGAGTGCTATGTTGTGGCAAAAGAAGGCGCCGACCGCGAGGAAATAACGAGAAAGATCGTTACAATGCCCAATTACTTTGACGAGTACGATACGACCGTCACCTTCATATCACAGGAGGAGATGGACGAGAAGCACTCAAAGATGCCTCACGGCGGATGCGTGATCCGCACGGGACGCTCGGATGTAAACGGAAACCATAACTCGGTTGCCGAGTTTTCATTGAAACTGGACTCAAATCCCGAGTTTACGGGCGGCGTGCTGGTCGCCTGTGCAAGGGCTGCATATCGATTGAATACAAGGGGAATGTTCGGCTGCTTTACCATGCTTGATATCGCACCCGCGGATCTGCTGCCGATGTCCCGCGAGGAAATACTTCATGAGCTGGTTTAGCGGCAAAAGCGCTGCGCAAAACGGAAGTAATAAGTTATAGTGAATAGTGAAGAAGTGCGGTGTCGGCAAAGCCGACGGAGATTCCCAACCGCTGCTTAAGCAGACGGGTGGCAGAGTCCGACTCAGATCGTAAGCTGACCGGTGTCGAACGCCGCTTAGAGGACAAACCGACCGCAGGCGGGTTCTGTCAGCTCAGCCGCCTCCTTCCGCCGCCCACCGCCGCGCACTTTCGCGCGCGCCGACGGGCGGCGTTTTTTGTACTCTACCGTGAGTAGAGTCGCGTCATAGCCTTGCCTTTGTGCGCCCGCGCAGGATGCGGGCGCAGAGGGGGCTCTCCGTGCAGTGTCAAATAAAGCAGGAACGGTCAGAAGCACACTTTCACATTGCACCGGCTCGCGGTGCACGGGCATCCGCGCCCGCCGCGGCACTTGCGCGCCGCGATGGGCGGATGGTTTTATCTTCCTCTCTTACACCGACCGACGGCTTTTTTGCACTCTACTGTAAGCAGAGTCGCGGTTTAGCCTTGCATTTTGCGCCCGCGCAGGGTGCGGGCGCAAAATGGAGTGGGCGATGTCCACCAACGAGAGCTTGCCTATGCACCTTCCGCAGCACTTACGCGCGAGGGTGTTATTTCGCACGAGTATAAATGTTGTGTTGCCGCAACGGCTATCGACACCCGAACCGCAGCACGAGGTGCGCGGGGCATTCGTGTGTGCTTTTGACGGTAATTGTGTGCTTGTGTCCGGCGTCTTTTTTCCGGTTATGTACGGTTTGCAGAGGCGATTATCTTTTGAATCGGTGATGCTTGCCGCTCCGCCGCCCGTCGTCGCGCGCGAAAGTGCGCGGCGGTGGGCGGCGGAGCTAATGCGGCACGGGGGCTCGGGACGGTGGATGAGAGAGCAGCGGGGAATCGTCATTGCCGGAAATCAATATATTGTTAAATAAGCGTAGCGAGAAAAACAGAACGGTGGGAAAAACCGAAAGCGGTAAGAAAAGCGGGAAGCAACGCATGGTGTCGCTTCCCGCTTTTCTTTTTTCTCTTTTGTCTGCACATCGGTGCGGTTGTTTATTTGCCGTTTTCCTTGGCCTTGTTTTCCTCTTCGATCATATTGAGGAGGTTGCGTTTACAGAATTCGTTGAAAGGCTTCCATTCGTTTTTATCGACAAAGGCATATTTGTCGCCCGCAAGCACGCGCTCCCTCTTCGATAGGGTGTTATTGTGCTGCATATGGTTGCCCAGGAAAATGTCGACATCCTCCTCGTTCAGGCGATCCATTGCCTTGAGAAAGTTGTCGCGGCAGTCATAGGAAAGACCGTATTTATCCAAATAGTCCGCACTCATGGTGTTGATGCCCATACCGCCCTGAAGCCCCGCACGGAAGGTCTCGTTTCCGTCGGTGACATCAAAAAAGAACGACATCGCGCCGGGAGTATGTCCCGGTGTCGAAACGCAGCGTATCGAGGTGTTCCCGAGACTGATAATATCGCCGTCCTCTACCGTGATATCGGGCGTAAAGGTTTCCCGAAACTCCATTCCGAGTTCCCGGGCGAAAGAAAGATCGTTGGTCCCGGTGCAGTTGCCGTAATCGGGTTTGCCGATGACGGTCTTTGCGCCTGTAAGTTCAACAAGTGCGCGCGTGCCGCCGAAGTGGTCGATATGTCCGTGGGTATGGATAAGGTACTTGATATCGTAGGGGGAAAAGCCGAGCTCCCAAATATTATTGATGACCTGATAAAGCGAGTGCTGATAACCCGTATCGATGATCATCAGCCCGTCGCCCGTGTCGATCAGATGGGTGGATGCCGGCTCTGTGCCGACGAAATAAAGGTTACCGAATATCCTGAAAGGTTTTACATATCCGTCCCAAACCATCTTTATCCCTCGTTTACTATGTTTTTAGGATTGCCGTCCAAAAATGCCTTGACATTTTCTATTGCATAGGTCGCAAGACGCTGCCTGCCCTCTACCGCCGTCCAGCTGATGTGCGGGGTTATATAGCAGTTCTTTGCGGAAAGAAGCGGATTGTCGGCACTGATGGGCTCGTTTCTTACGGTGTCAAGACCTGCGCCGTAGACCTTGCCGCTGTTGAGAGCGTCCGCAAGCGCCTGCTCATCGATAAGTGCGCCGCGACTGTTATTGATGATTATAACGCCGTCTTTCATTTTGGCGATCGTATCTTTGTTTATGATGTTCTCGGTCTCGGGGAAGAGCGGGCAATGCAGTGAAATGACATCGGAGGAGGAGAGCAGCTCGTCGAGCTCGCAATACCTCAGCGTATCGCTTTCAAGGCTCGCATTCTTGTATTTGTCATAAGCCAGAACTTTCATTCCGAATGCCTGACCCGCGCGGGCGGTTATCTGACCGATCCTGCCCATGCCGATTATTCCGAGCACCTTGTTTTCAAGTTCTATTGACGGATAATCCCAGAAGCACCAGTCCTCGGGACCCGCTTTTCTCCCCTTGCGGACCTCTGCATCGTGATAGCCCACATGGTTTGTGATCTCCATCAGCAGTGCAAAGGCGTGCTGACCGATGCCCTCGGTGCCGTAGGAAGGAACATTGGAGACGGAAATTCCGAGCTCACGGGCAGCCTCGGTGTCAACGGTGTTGTATCCCGTTGCTATGACCGATATAAACTTGAGATTTTTGCATTTTTCCAAAATGTCACGGGTAAGGACCGACTTGTTGAGAAGGACGATATCGGCATCCTCAATGTGTGACAACACTTCGCTGCTCGGGACGCGGTCGTTCATTTCCACCTCACCGAGCGCGTCAAGCGCCGACCAATCGATTTCGCCGGGATTTTCGCGCGGCTTATCAAGAACAACTATTTTCATAAAGCTTACTCCATTTCCGCAAGTGCGTCAAACACCTGATTATATCCTCTGAGGAAAAACACATTGTCGGTGCAAGCCCAGAGCACATTTGCACCCATTGAGCGATACTTCTTCGAGAGCACTTCGTCGTCACAGAAGATACCGCAGGACTTGTTGTACTTGCCGCATATATCGAAAACCTCCTGTATTGCGGCGTTCATAACATCGCTCTTGATGTTGAACGGGGTGCCGAGCATAACGGACATATCATAAGGCCCGATAATGATCGCGGCGATCTCGTCGCCGTAGGTCTCAAGTATCTGAGGCAGCACATCAATGCCGGGGCGCGACTCTATCTGAACAAAGAGGTATCGGCTCTTCTGGAAGCCCTCATATCCTTCGCCTTTTCTGAACTGACCGTGTCCGCCGCATCCGGTCTTGCCCTCGGGGGCAAAGCGAAGAGCTCCTATCGCTGTCTTGACCTGCTCAAGGGACTCGGTTCGGGGCAGCATAATACCGTCGGCGCCGAGATCGATCGCGCGTGCGATAAAGTGGTATTTGCAATCGGGAATTCTCACAAACGAGGGAAGACCCATCAGGCGGCACACCTGCAGGTAGGGAATGAGGTTTTCGGTATTGAAGATTCCGTGCTCGGCGTCAAAGAGGATAAAATCCAGATCGTCCCGATTCATCTTCTCGATTATAAGAGGACTGTTGATCATCGACATAGTGGTGCCGAGGACCTTTTCTCTCTTGCTTAACTTGTTTTCGAGGATCTCGTACTTGTTCATTTTTTATACTCCTTTTTATGCTTTTCCTCTGCGTCGGAGGGGCTTGCGATAAAAAGCCGCCGCGGAAGTCCAAACACATAAATGTGCTTTTTATAACGATTTCGGCGCTCCCTCGCGCCTTCTTGCGTCCTCTTGCGCGCTCTCCCGCTCTCACGCATAGATCTCATATCGACCTATCCGATAACGCGCAGGGCGGTCTCATCCGATCAAAGCGACGGTATTTCAAGGTCAAGCCATTTGACCTCGTTATCGGAGAGTCTGATGTTTTCGGAAGCAACATTTTCGCTTATCTGCTTTTGGTTTACGGGGCTGGTGAGCAAAAATGTGTTGAGCGGATTGTTGAATATCCATGCAAGGGCGATCTGAGCAACACTTACATTTCTTTCTTTTGCAAGGATCTCCGCCCTTCTCAGCCTTTCGAAGTTCCTGTCGCAGAAATAACCCTTTCTCCCGGCGTCGTCAAGGAATTCTTTTGCTTTCTCGGGCTCGTCACTCTTGAAAACGCCCGAGAAAAATCCCCTTGCCAGCGCCGAATACGCAAACACCGCTATATTGTGATCAATGTACCACTGACGCGCCGCTTTGTTCTCGGGACCCGACAGGGTGACGCACTGCCCCTCCCACGGATTGTCCACCTGCTCGGCAAGTCCGAAATTGGGACTTGATACGGTGAAGGGAACAAGGTTGTGTTTCACGGCATATTCGTTTGCCTCTTCAATGCGCTCGTGTGTCCAGTTGGAGCCGCCGAAGGCGCCGATCTTTCCTTCGTCAAACAGACGGTTCATGGTGTCGACTATAATGCCGACCGGCACCGCGGGATTATCTCTGTGGAGCATATAAATGTCGACATGGTCGGTGCGCAGCTTCTTAAGAGCATTGTGAATGTCATAAAGAATGTCGAAGTCGGTCACGCGATCCCTCCACTTGTTGGGATGCGCGCATTTTGAGAATATGACCGTTTCCTTTCGGATGCCCCTGAGCTCGATCCACTCGCCGAGAATCTCTTCGCCGTAGTGGTCCGAGCAGTCAAAGCAGTTGATCCCGGAGGCAAACACCTCGTCTAAGAGCCGGAATGCCTTTTTGCGGCAATCTTCAAGATCGGCTCTGTCCTCATCCACCGCCGCGAAAAGAATCGGCGTTGCGGTGCCGAAAACGATGGGAGAGATCTTCTTGTCAACATATGGTATCTTTTTGTAATTCATATTGCCGTCTCCTTTTTGTACCTGTCAAGCGTAAAGCCGACAGGCGGCAGGGTCAGCCCTCTGTCAGCTCGACCGTAAAAAGAATCATTACCGCCCGTACGGCGTTTACATATCGGCGAAGATCCCGATCGCGGCTTTGACATTCTCCTTCATCGCCTTCTCGGCATCAAGCAGAGCGTCGTGGAACTGCGCATATTCTTTGTTTGATATCGCCTCTCCGCCCGCCTTTGCCATATATGTATAATAGTTTACCTTGCGAACGCCGCGCTTTATGACCTCGCGGTAGTCTTTTTCGCTTACGCCCGAGCCGCCGTGCATAACGATCGGCACATCTATCCGACTGTATATTTCGGAAAGACGCTCAAAGTCAAGCTTCGGCGCCTCCTTGTAGAATCCGTGCGCTGTTCCGAAAGCACAGGCGAGCGCATCTATTCCCGTGTCGGCAACAAATTTTACCGCGGCGTCGGGATCGGTGTAAATGGAGGCGCTGCCGCCGTCGCCGCCCTCCCGTGCGCCCATGGAGCCGATCTCGGCTTCGACCGAAGCACCTGTCTTTTTCGCAGCCAGTACGGCTTCTTTGGTGTTCTTCACGTTCTCCTCGGTCGGCAGGACCGAACCGTCGTACATGACCGAGGTGAAACCGAGCTCAAGACCCTTTTTAACATAGTCAAGATCGGTGCCGTGGTCAAGATGAACGCAAACGGGAACCTTTGCCCGCTCGGCGAACATAAGCATTACGGGTGCGATCTCTTCCATTTTGCAAAGACCCATTTCCTCGTGAATCTGAGCGTGCATAAGGATGACAGGTCGGTTCAGCTCTTCCGCAGCTCCGATGACCGCACGGAGGCTTGTCATATTCGGGGTGTTGAAGGAGCCGACCGCATACTTTTCTTTTTCTGCGTCCGCCAGGATCTGTTTCAGTGTTACCAGCATTTTTCATGATCTCCTTTTTAAGCGAGCGGGCATATGAGAGTGGGGTGATGCCCGAAACTCACCTTTTGACTTTATACGGATAAGTAAGCAATCGGATGTTTGACTGCTTATTACTCAGTGTTGGTTAATGTAGTTAATATAGTTAATACAGTTAACATGGGTTGATATAGGTTGTCACAGGCTCTTAACGGCATTGTAAAGGTTTTCGTACTTTTTATAAAGCTTCGCATATGCCGCGGCATTCTGCTTTGACGGCTCAAAGACCTTTCGCACCGCCGCGGTCTTTTCGGTCACCTCTTTGATTTCCGAATAGGCACCGACCGCAACTCCCGCAAGAGCAGCGGTTCCCGTGGCTCCGATCTCGCGGCACGAGAGCGCAACGATCTCGGTGTTCAGTATGTCCGCTTTTATCTGAAGCCAAACATCCGAAGAAGCGCCGCCGCCCGTCGCCCGTATTTCGTCAACGGTGCCGGTCGCCGCCTTCATGGTGTTGAAATTGAGCAGCATCTCATATGAGGTGCCTTCCATCAAGGCGCGATAAAGGTCGTATTTTGTCGTCTCAAGCGTCACGCCGACAAACGCAGCCTTGGCTTCCGAGTCCATATAGGGCGTCGCCGCGCCCGCAAAATGCGGCAGGACCAATATCCCGGTAGGACCGTCGCCTACCTTTTTATCAAGCTCCGCATAGACATTTTTCCCCGATCGGGAAGCTTCAAGCTGCTCAAGCTCGGCAAAGTTGTCGCGGAACCACTTCAGTGTTGCGCCGCCCGTAAAGGAGAGCGCATAACAGGCATACAGTCCGCCGAGGGAAGGAACGACCGAATAGCCGCCGTCATAAAATGAGACATCGGTCGGCTTTTTATCAAGCACAACGGGAATGCATTCCACCGTGCCGGTGCCGTCCATGGCACTGCCGGGAGCAAACACACCCGCCCCGATCATTGCAGCCACCTGATCGTGGCAGCCGTTGACCACCGTTATGTCGTAATCAATACCGAGCTCCCTGCGGATATCCTCTTTTATCGTACCCGCGACCGTTCCGGAGGGAACGGGGACGGACATAAGACCCGCATCTATTCCCGCAGCGTCAAAAACCTCGGCTATCCATTCCTTTTTCTCAATGTCGAAGGCGGCGGTCCGCGCCGCCAGAGAATAGTCGATGAGAGCCTTGCCGGTCAGGGAGTAAACAATGAAATCTTCGCCTAAAAGGATTCGTCTGCATTTTTTGTAAAGGCAGGGATTGTTTTTCTTTTGCCACATTATCTTTGCGATACTGTACATGGGATGAGGACTGACCCCGCAGAGCAGCGTGAGCTTTTCTTTGCCCACGGCGCGGCACAGTTCTTCGCACTCGGCACTGCCGCGCGGATCGGTGTAAAGCATTGACGGTGCGAGAATGTTGTCCCCGTCGTCCAGCATGGCAAAGGTCTCGCCGAAGCTGGTGACGCCGAGGGCATCGACCCGATGCTTCTCGGTCGCCTCTTTCAGAAGCGAAAGCACACCGCGCTTTATGTCGGCAAAATCAATCTCGTGCCGACCGTTTTTATGTACCGCATCGTATTCGTGATAATAGGTGTCGAGGAGCTCGGCATTTTCGTTGTATAAAACTATCTTGCAGCCTGTTGTCCCGACATCAAGTCCGCCTATGATCATAAACTCAGCCCTCAATGCTTACGACATCATAGCCGAGATAAATGCGGAAGGCTTCCTCAAGCACATTCTTTACATGGCCGTTTGCAACGGTGGTATGATGCTTAAAGCCGCCTCTGGCAAGACGGATGAGTTTATCCTGAAGGTGATCGATCTTTGCAACGCCGCCGCAGCCGAAGAAGGCGTCCTCAATATTGTCATCGGTAAACTCGCCCTCGCTGAAATAAACGGTTATCTTGCCGTTTTCGGTCTTGCAGTTGGAAAAGGTCATCGGGAAAGCGGCTATCCTGCCTTCGTTGGTGCCCCAGCCGCTGCCGGGATCGGTCTTGTCAAACATCTTGTGAGATGTAACGGTGCCTTTTTCCTTCATAAGCTTCTGAGCGGTAGAGCCGCAGTGGAAAAGAATGACCTTGTCGGGATCATCGCCGTAGTTGTTGTTCCAGTCAAGACAGGCGGCGGGACCCTCGGTCGCAAGCGACAATGCCCGCATGGTTATTGCCGAACACATATCTATTTCGCACGATGCGGTAATGCCTCTGTCATTAAGCTCCGAAAGCAGTACGCAGGGGCAGACGCGCAGGTATGTCTCCATTTCGTTCCAGCAGCGAAGCGCTATCGCATCAAGATGATAAGCCTCTATGTATTCGTCTATAACGACGCTGATCTTTGAAAGTGTCAGTTTTTTGTCAAGCGGCACCAAAGAAAAGTCGGTATATTTTTCCAAAGCCGACATCTTCTTTACGACCGCCTCGTCATTGTCCTTTTTAGCGCGCACAAGCTCAAACAACTCCGAAAGGTCAAAGGATTCGACATTTATTCCGTGACGCTGCATGGTCACTTCGTCAAAGCGGACCGTCTTGAACGCCGTGGTCCGTGCGCCGATACAACCGATCGTGAATCGCTTCATTCCTTTAACCACACGGCAGACGGCGGCAAAATCGTGAAGGTTTTCCGCAAATGCCTCGGAGCGCGGGTCCACTACATGCGGCTTCATAACGGTATAGGGAATTTCGTATTGCTCAAACACATCGGTGACCGAGAACTTTCCGCAGAAGGCGTCGCGGCGATGCTTGAAGTCCATTTTGCCTATCTCGTCGGGATACGCCTGCATAAGGATCGGCACGCCCGCATCCTGTAAAGCGGCGGCAGCTCCGTTTTCATCTATGAATATCGGCATACAAAGGATAACGCCGTCGTATTCACCCTCGTGAGACTTGAGCCAATTTGCATAGTATCTGCCCTCATCCCTCGTTTCAACGGCACCGTAGCGGGTGGCATCCTTGTCGGTCATAACATAATTGTATCCGGCAGCGGTCACCGCCTTTACCATATCGTCCCGAGCACTTTCAATAAGTTCCGCGGGCATAAAGCCGCGATTGCCGAAGTATAAAGCGAAGGTCAGCTTATTATCCATATTATATCACTCCTTGACTTTATTTTAAATTTTTCGTAATATGATAATAGATAAATAAGTAAAGAAAATAGCAATTTCGTATTCGGGAGGTGTGATATTTGCGACTTGAGATAAACAGGGAAGAGCTGCTCTCCTTGATGAAGGATTTTTATAAATTTACCAACATCAGGATAGTGGTTTTTGACGAGGAATTCGTCAAGATCGCCGCCTATCCCGCGGGTCATGCCAAATTTTGCAGTGAGCTGAGAACCGATGCCGAGGCGCTGAGAAGATGTAAAGAATGCGACGACAACGCCTGTATGACAGCAAAAAGGACGAAATCCGCCTACATTTATAAATGCCATGCGGGACTGACGGAGGCGGTGTCTCCGATAACGGTCGACGGCAGGATCGCGGGCTACATAATGCTCGGTCAGATACTTCAGGTCGAAGATAAAAACGAGGCGTGGGACCGAATAAAAGAGTACATAAGCGGATATGACCTTGACATTAAAAGAATGGAAGACCTCTATAAGAGCAAGAAAAACTATTCACGCAGCAGAATAGTGTCTGCCTCCAAAATAATGGAAGCCTGCGCGGCGTACCTGATCCTTTCGCAAATGATCGTTTTCAATGAGGATACCGCCGCAAAGGAGTTGGACGACTACATCAAGAAAAACATATTCAACCGACTGGATGTCGAAAAGATATGCCGTGATCTCCAGATAAGCCGTGTAAGGCTTTACGATATCTCGCAGCGCTCATACGGAATGGGCATCGCCGAGTACATCAGGAAAACGAGGGTCGATGCGGCGGGAAAACTTTTGATAAAGAGCAACGAACGCATAAGCGAGATCGCCGACAAATGCGCCTTTCCGGATTATAATTATTTTACAAAGGTGTTTAAGCGCTATACCGGACTGACTCCGCGCGACTATCGTAAGCGGTACGCCGGAAGAGCGGGACTGAAATAAACTCTGCTCCGACTGCGCGCAACGGCGGGCGGCGTTTTTGCACACTCTACTGTGAGTAGAGTTGCGGTTTATTCTTTGTTTTTTTGTGCCCGCGCAGGGTGCGGGCACAACGAGGGCTGCGCACCGCCAAAATTGGGAAGTAATAAGTAAAAGTGCATAGTGAAGAAGTACGGTGTCGGCTTCGCCGACGGAAATTCATAATCGTTGCTTAAGCGGGGAACGGCAGAGTCCGACTCCGATTGTAAGATGACCGGTGTCGAACCCCGCTTAGAGGACAAATCAATCGCAGGCAGCGCCGCGCGCTCTCCCAAGGAAGAGCGCAAAACGGGCAACAAAGTTTGATAAAGGAACCTCCCGTCGAAAAAGCAGAACTTTTGAAAATCGGAGACGCCAGCCGATGCCCGTTTGCCGCGCCTTCGGCGCTTCGCGGCGCTGCCTGCGGTCGGTTTGCCGCCTCAAGCGGGTTCTGTCAGTTCAGCCACCTTTTCCGCCTCCCACCGCCGCGCACCTTGCGAGCGCCGACGGGCGGCGTTATTTTTCTTCCGAACAGTATCGTCCGATAGCGGCACCCCTCTGCACGCTTTTTACAGGACAGATCATGCACCCCCACGCACCCACCGCGGCATTTGCACGCTGCGACGGGCGCGTGATTTTTATCATCTGAAGCCTTTGTGTGCAGACGAAAACTTGATATTTGCCATTCCTCTCTTTAGCACGCCTATAAACGGCCGTTTTTTCACTCTACCGTGGGTAGAGTCGGGCGTGGCACCTCCGGATCGCCGCGACGGGGCGCCGTTCGGAGGATAGCATCGCGCCGAACAGGGTCGTTCCGGCACCGGTGCTCCCGCTTTGATAAGTGAACGATACTGCCCAACGCTACCGACCCGCACCCCGCGCGGGTGCACAAATCGGATACAGACAACGCCCGCCGCGGTAACAAAACCGAGCTTCAAAATTTACACCCGTGTCGAATTTTGTCGAATTCGCAAATTTGGCTACAGGTGGGGGCGGGGGGACAAGCCCGCCGGTGTGTTTTTTGCTTGCGGACGGATGAGGGGGAAAGGGCATATTCATTGCCGAGCGCACGCTTCGCCGCCCACTGCGGCGCAAAGCGGAGGTAATAAGTAATAGTGTATAGTGAAGAAGTAAGGTGTCGACTTCGCCGACGGAAATTCATACAGGGCCGCTTGTTCTTGAACCCCGTCACCCCCTTGCCGACAATCGGTTCACGACTGAAAGAGGTTTACCGCTAATTGCCGAGCGCCACTACGACACTCATGCCGCCCACTGCCCTGCACATTCTGCGCACGCCGACGGGCGGCGTTTTTGCACACTCTACTGTGAGTAGAGTTGCGGTTTATTCTTTGTTTTTGTGCCCGCGCAGGGTGCGGGCGCAGCGAGGGGGCTTTCCGTGCGGTGTCGAATAAAGCAGGATAAGGTCAGAAGCACACTTTCACATTGTGCCGGTTTGAGGTTTACAAACGGTGCGCAGTCATTCGCCCGCCGCGCCCGCACCCTGCGCGGGTGCGAAGTCGGGCGGGAATTGCATTATTCACCGCCGAGCGCACACCTCTCGCCCCCCTCACACACTCTCTTACTTCCGTTGCCCGCCTGCCCCCCCGTTGCAGTTATCGCCGCTTCACAAGTCGTCGGTCGCTTGCGGTTAATGCGGACCGCAGACGGCAAAACAGGAGCCGCGGCACTCGGGTGCCGCGGCTCCTGTTCTGAAATCTTATAATGTATGTGATTTGCAACCCGCGCTTTTGGTATGAGGGAGCCCATGTCAGGAGGCGGGTCTTTGATCGGCGCTTCGGTCGCGCTTTGCTCCTCGGTTTACATACACCGTGCGCAAAATGGACGCCCTTTTGTTGCCGTGCTCTTTATCCTTCTGCCGTTCTTCCGTTTTTCGGTTTCTCCGCTCTTGTGTTCCGCTCCCGTTCTTCTATTCTTCGTCGCGGATCTTGCCTTTGAAAAATGCCGCCACAAGACCGGGGCCCGTGTGGGCGCCGATTATGGTTCCGATGTAGGTATAAAAGACATCCTTGAACGGCACTACCGACATAATATGTTCAGCAAACTGATGAGCAAGCTCGGGCGCGTTTGAATGCGAAATGTAAAGGGTCTGCGTTTCGGGAGAAATGCTGCGCTCCTTTATTATTTCGGCAATACGATTCCAGGTCTGCTTTTGACCGCGCACCTTCCCGCAAACACGAAGCTTGCCTTCGTAGCTTAGGTCAAGAATCGGTTGGATTCCTAAAGCGTGGGCTATTATCATACCCCCGCGCGATACTCTGCCGCCGCGGTACAGATATTTAAGATCCCCCGTGGTATAAAAAGGCTCGACGCGCCACTTTTCGGATTCAAGGACTGCAACGCATTCTTCTGCCGAAAGACCTCTGTCCCTCATCTCAGCCGCCTCAATGGCAAGTAATCCGTAGCCCGTGGAGGCAAGGGTTGTGTCCACGATATGCAGCTCGACCTCGGGATGCTTTGCAAGCAAAAGATCCTTCGCCTGCAATGCGTTGGAATAGGTGCCCGAAATTCCCGAACCGAGTGTGAGGTGGATTATCGGCAGCCCGCGCTCGGCGAGCTTTTCGAAGTGCTCCAAAGATTCGCCTATGCTGACACTGCCTGTCTTCGGGACGGCGCCGTTTTCCATGTCGGCATAGAACTTTCCGAGCGCCGACACCTCCATTGTATCGTGAAAGACGGTATCGTCTATCGCATAGCTCATCATAAGGGTCTCGATTCCGCGCTTTTTGCACTCCTCTGCCGAAAGATCGCAGCCCGAGTCGGTCGATATTATGAATTTCTGCATCGGTAAAATGTCCTCCGTATATAATGTGTGCTTTTTATTTGTTGTTATTGCGCTGCGGCAAATTTTCTCAGCGTATTCACAAGCAGATTGTGACCTGCCTGGGTGGGGTGGATTCCGTCTTCGCACAGAAGAACGCCGCCGTGGTTTTTAAGTGCAAAGGGATGCCGAAGATCCAGCACCTCACATCCGTTGTCGACGGCAATATTTCCGACAATATCGTTGTAGTGCAGCTGCCAGCGGGCAAGATGATCGACATCGCCGAGCCACTTCAGAATGTTGTCATAGCTCTTGCCCCGCGATATCCAGTTCATAAACTTCTGTGCCGAGATCGGTATAAGCGTTGAGATAACGACTTTGGCTCCCTTTGATTTCGCATAGTTGATCGCGGTCTTATATTTTTCGGTGAATTCCGATTCGGGAGTGAAGGGCAGATGTTCCGATTCGGGTTCGGCGGATATCCTGTTCCAATCATAGTCACAGTCGTTGCTGCCGTACTCAAAGAGAACGGTGGTGCCGTCGTCACAGTCGGTAAGGCGCTTTTCAAGTATCGAAAGCCCTTTGTCAATGGTCGCCCCCATCTTACAGTTGTTAATTACCGAGACGCCGTATTTCTGCAGCTCTTCATATTTATTGTCGCTGCTGAGCTCATATTTCTTTTTTTCGGAGGAGTATATGACACCTTTGAGGATCGAGTCTCCGAAAATAACCAATTTGTTCATATCCATTGTATTGTTCTCCTTTCACCGGGATCTGTGTTGCCGGGATATGCCGGATCTGTTATTTTATTTCCGTTTTGATTTCTGTTTGATCTTAGGATCGTGCACTCGGCGTCTGCCTGTATCCGTCGCGGACGTGGGCGCTTGACTTGCCGAATGGACGGCGTTTCGCGATTCCGTTTTCGGCTTATTGCTATTTTAGCCCGCGGGAGCGGATTTGTATACCTACCGTTGAATTTTTAAAATCTACTTCGCGCAACACGCGACTCTACTATGAAAACATCCCGAGTAGAGAAGAGAAAGTGCGACTCTACTCAGAGTAGAGTCGCTCGGAACGCCCGTGATATAAGGGCTTGAAAGATGTGAGGGTTTGTGGTATACTGATGACAAAAGACGCGGCGAGAGACGCACTCTATTTATAAGCTACCCGATTTCGTCAGGCTTCGACAACCTGCGACAGGCAAACCGAAACATTCTGACCGGAAGGAGACGAAAATATGTCGGATATAAAAACGGCTTTTGCCGAAAATCTTCAGATACTCAGAAAGGAAGCTCATATCACACAATCCGAGCTTGCGGAGAAACTGAATTACAGTGATAAAGCGATATCGAAATGGGAACGGGCGGAAGCGATCCCCGATGTTATGACCGTGAAAGAGATCGCCGACACCTTCGGTGTCACGGTGGACTGGCTTTTGGAGTCGGAGCACAAAACGGTCCGCACCGCCGCAAGAAGAGAGCAAAAGAACCGCCTTATCATCTCGCTTCTCGCGACAGTGCTTGTATGGCTGATCGCAACCGTTGTTTTTGTCTGCCTTGAGCCGAGCGGAGTCGCCGGCGGCAGAGGCTGGATGGTTTTCGTTTATGCGGTCCCGTTAAGCTGTATTGTCCTTTTGGTATTTAATTCCATTTGGGGAAAGGTAAAATATAATTTTTACCTTATAACAGGGCTCGTGTGGAGCGCCCTCGCTTCCCTGTATCTGTCATTTTTTACCTTTGCTTTGAGCAATGTTTGGCTTGTATTCATAATCGGCATTCCCGGGCAGATAATAATTATACTTTGGTCGAGGCTGAAACTGGGTAAATAAAGACACGGTTGTGAGCAAAAGCTTGGAATCCCGCTTCGCCTGAATCGTACTTCCGATGTGTGCTCAACAATAAGCATACCGAAGGGCAGCGCCGCGAGGCACCGAAGGCGCGGCAAACGGGCATTGAAACCTCAGCTTTTCTGAAGTTATGCTTTTTCGGCAGAGCGGTATTTTTGCATCGCGCCCGTATGCCCGTTTTGCGCCCTCCCCTCGGGTGGGCGCGCGGCGCTGCCCGGGTCATTGCCCTCGACCTTGAGCCGACGGTCACGCTCTGTTCGGAGTAGGCAAAAAACTTCCGGAGGAAGCAGTAATGTTATGGAACAATGACTATTTTGAGCGGTTGAACGAACGCATAGGTCTGCCCGAAGAGGCGGTCGGCGAGTTCATCGGCACCGCCTTGAGGATAGAATCGGATGAAAAGGCACTTGCCGAGTTCGGATCGATCGTCGACAGCGTGTCTCTGCCCGATTGCGAGAATTATTTATTCGCCCTTGAAAGCGCAAACGGGTTTGCCGAGAGGTACGGGATAAACCCCTTTACCCTGCACGCGGTCATGCTTATCCTCTTTTTTGAAAGACTGGAGGCACTGTATATCGAGGCAGGGCTATCCTCCGATATGTTTTACAACACCGCCGCCGACCTCACCTGTAAGGTGCGGGAATGTATGAATGTCAAGGGTGTCCCGGGAGTGTTTGTCGCGTACTGGTATAAAGGCTTTTTCAATATGACGCGCTTCGGGATCGGAAGATTCGAATATGAGATCAAACCGATTGGATGTACCGCCGTGTTCGACGACGGGGAGACAGTCCCCGAAGGGACCGAATGCCTTAATTTTCATATTCCGTCAAGCGGCGAACCTCTCACCGATGAAGTGAGATATGATTCATACAAAAAAGCGTTTTTGTTTTTTGATAAGCTCCGAAAGGACGGACGAACGGTGTTCATCTGCCACTCGTGGCTCCTCTTCCCCGATAATAGGGAGTTTCTGCCCCCGAGATCCAATATACTTCGTTTCGCAAACGATTTTACCTTCGTAGAGCGAGAAGAGCAAACGGAGTTCGAAGACGCCTGGCGCATATTCGGGGCGGCAGCCGAGGGTCCCGCTGAAGATCTTCCCGAAGAAACATCTCTTCAGCGATCGGTGAAGGAGCGCCTTGTAAAGGGCAGACCGCTCGGTCTCGGCCTCGGGGCCTTTCGCTTCGACGGAGAAAAAATATATTAGCGTAAGTAAAGCCCGCCCGATCCGATGAATACGGATCGGGCGGGCTTTGTCGAAAAGACCGTATGGGAGGACGCCCGCAGAAGTTAAAAACGGTGAAAAAAACACTTACATTTCGGATCAAATTGTGCTAAAATAATTCTCGGCTCAAAAACCGCGGCGTTCGACACGGTGAGATAAACTTTCGGCAGTGTCTCCCCCCACGCTCGGTCGGGCAAAGGAATCTGCTGTCCGGCAGCCCGCGTCAAGCCCGCCTTGCCGATCCGAAGGATGATCGTCAAACGGCGGAACGGCGCGCTTTCGGAACTAAAACTTAATAATATGATCGGTGTGTAGCCTTACGGCGTAAGTCCAACTCAAGACGGACTTGCGCCGTTTTTTTATCCCGCTTACATTTCGATTGAAAAACAGTCACAGAGATTCTGTATTCGGAGGAAATGAAAATGAGAAAGAGCAATCGGTAAGTGAGCTTGCTTCGGAGGGCTATACTTTAGTAGGACGATAAATAATGCGTTTCTAAATTGAAAACAGGTTATAAATAACGGTTTCAGAATTTCAAAAAATAT
>CAKRVQ010000004.1 GCA_934408795.1 uncultured Eubacteriales bacterium | reverse complement strand
GGCGTAGGTGTGACATCTGTAAGAGCAAAGTCTACAGACGGCTCAAATATCTACTCCAACACCTGCGTGGTCACCGTTGTTAAAAATGAATCGTCAAGTATTGATTTGTGTCCTTCAACCATTGATGCTGAGTTGGGATATAAAGAACAAATTACCATTTACTCAAATACATCGACGACAAGTTTCACATGGAAATCATCTGACACTAAGGTGGCAACGGTTGATGCAAACGGTGTCGTTAGACTTGTGGGAATTGGTTATGCTACAATAACGGCAACGGCAACAGCAAGTAATGGTACAAGTGTTAAGGGAGCATGTTCAGTTCACTGCTATCATTCACCGAAGACTCAGTATATAATAAGCCAGAAAAATCCTTCTATCAAGTTCTCTGCTGAAGATATAGCGTCTTATAATATACCGAGTAGTGTTGATACTAATGATGCGTTTAATGCGATGTATTATATTAATACAATTTGTGGTCAGAGCAATGCACAGTTAACTGTTAATCGAGGAGGCTGCCGCATATGCAGCTTGGCAATGTTTGTGTTAATGAAGGCAAAGCTAACGGCAACGGCAGGAGATAACACCTATAATGCCGTTAAAAAGGCTTATCAGATCGGCGCCGACGGAAGTGCCAACATTAAAGGCACGATCAATGGTCAGGTTACAATAGGTGGCAAGACGATATCGGTATCGGGCAGAACAATATACGATAACGAAAACGGCACAAAGAATACGGTTACTTATCAGAAGCTTAATGAATGCGACTTTTCAGATGGCAGTGCATATATACTGATAACCCGTATAAATGATAATTCTCCTGAATTCTCACATGGCGTTCTTGTGTATGCAAAAAATGAAAACGCTGATTTTTGCAGAGGTGACGGATGCGATGAGTACGGACTCGGAAAGTACCAGATAATTGATCCGTCTATAAACAGTTCTGCAGCGTGCACTGATCTTTATTCCATGATGAAAAAGAGAGCTTTTGATACTAACCCGAATCGCCTGTGCGCACTTATAAAGCTTAACTAGCAAAAAAAGGTCGAGCCGGTTACCCGGCTCGACCCTCCCTGTAGCATTAAGGATGAAATATTTGATCTATTCTGTATTCGCCGTCGCATAAAGATAAGATAAACGTGTCAAAATCATCAGTGGCACCGGTAACCCTGTCGCGCAGGTTTACATCGGCAATAATAAAGCCGTTGCCGATATATTTGATATTAAAATCCTCATTGATATACGAGCAGTCGTTATCGATGACACTTGTCTGCATATACAGTTTCCCGTCATGTGAAACAAATCTTTTTAATACGGTGTCGGGCTTCATTGTTTCGATCTTCTTACCATCAACATCAAAGCTGACGGGATAAGCTCCGCTATACATATTGGTGGATATATAAAAGTTAACAAAACTATCGGTTCCTATGGAATGACCGTATTTTATCAGATCTTCATAGGATGAAATGTTGTATTTTTCATTGGGTATGACCTTGACATATCCTCGACCGGTATCTTCCTTTGACAGGGACAGGTACTCGTCGGAAAGACACTTTCCGTCATCGCCGGTCCGGAAGAAGGTATCAAAATCATTGTATCCGGATACCAAATCTTTAATTATTGCAGATGCTTCAGCTTTATCGGGAGATTTGCTATCGTTTCCGTTGTTGTCATTTTCCGACATACCGAAGAGGACATACCCGCCGTATTCTTTGAATAGCAAAGCTTTTCTGCCTGTGACCGAGCCATCCGATACTTTGACTATTGCCACATCGGCAATGAACATATCTTTTTCGCGATGCACGATTTTGCAATCATCGGGGGACATGATCTCGGTCGGAATGTCATTTGTGCCCGAAACATAAAGATTGCCGTTGAATTCAATAATGTTTGTCCCGTCATTCACACCGGAATAAAAGGTTTTGCCGTTTTCCGTATAACTTAACGGCGCATTATTATTAATGAATTTTTGAAGTGTTGAGCAGGCGAGATCGTTACACATGATTTTACGGAGCTCGTTCAACATATCATCATATGTGTGCAGATTGAATTCGGAGCTGCCGTTCACTTTATAGTAATCAACCCCGGAAAAGGAAACCGCATCCGATTTGTCACAATAAGTCTCGTAACAATCTTTTGACAGATATGAAATGATCCGATTGTATTTATTGATCTTTTCAGATACCGTCGAAACTGCATCGCTTTCTGTAAATGTGTTTTCAATCGGAGCATTGTCGGCACATCCTGCCGATAACGCCAATATACATATCGCGACAACCGTGATTGCTATTGAATTGAGAATTTTTTTCATATAATAACCTCTTTCATAGTCGATTATAATCATGCTATAAGTAATGAGGGCCGTCAGCATGAAGCTGAGTAGTCGTGACCGTAAGCAAAAAAGAGGTAAAGGTAACCTCGATATTTCCCACCATCACAACGCTTGAATTGATAAAGGGCGGAACAAGACAGATCACCGCAAGTGTTAAGCCTGCAAACGCAACGAACAAAACGGTCAAGTGGTATTCGGATAATACCACGGTTGCTACCGTAAACGAATCCACCGGATTGATCACCGCTAAAAATGTCGGCAGTGCACGCATTTACGCAGTAGCGACCGACGGCAGCGGAGTAAGATCCACTAACTGCTACCTGACCGTGTCCAGCGGCCTTGTTACTTCCATAGTCATTGAACCGCGTGAATACTCAATGACGGTCGGAAACAGTTATAATCTTTCATCATCGGTTTACCCGGTCGTGGCACTTAACCGGACCCTTAAATGGGAATCCTTGGATACATCGGTCGTTGAGGTGAACCAGTCCGGCAAGATCACCGCAAGGGGCGTAGGTGTGACATCTGTAAGAGCAAAGTCTACAGACGGCTCAAATATCTACTCCAACACCTGCGTGGTCACCGTAAAAGCTGCTACGGTTACTAAAACATTGCGATTGAATAATAACTGCATTACGGGAGTTGTAGGCAACACTTACACACTGATCGCAACAGTAACCCCCGCAAGCGCGGCAAGCAACGGCATTGCATGGACTTCAAGCAACACCGGTGTTGCACAGGTAGACTGCTCCGGTAATGTAACTCTTGTCGGAGGCGGCGAAGCCACGATCAGAGCAGCACTTTCGGGCTCTAATGCAAGCGACACCTGTCATGTAGAGGTGACCCCGCGAAATACACAGAATGCTCAAGCATATCAGATCTATCAGTATAGTGATAGCATAAGATTTCCGAACAAGGATATCATTAATTATGGCATATCCGAAAGTGAGGCAGGCAATGCGTTTGGAAACATTAAATTTATACAGAAAGCCTGCGGAAGAGACGAAGCAAAGATGACTGCATCAAAAGCAGGGTGTTGGGTTTGTACTCTGGCGATGCATATGCTGAGAAAGTCAGGAGCAATTGCAAGCGTAGGAGACAACACCTACTATGCAGTAAAGAACGGTTATGTCAAGGCTACAACCAAAGCCGCAAATTTCATAACAAGCGGAAGTGTAACTTATGCTACCGATTGTGATAACAGAATTTGTGATGTTGACAACAGTAACGGATATGAAACATATACCATAAATTACGGTCCGGTGGCATCATCCAGTTCTGAAATACTGAACAAATTGAACGGTATTACCAACTTTAACAAAGGGTATATGCTTGTATCGGAACTTAACGATGCAGGCAGGAGTGGCAACTATGAACATGCAGTATATCTCTATGGTAAGAACGAAAATGCCACAATCCCGAGCGACGATACCGCAGGACTCAGCAAATACCTTATCATAGATCCGTCCGGCAGTACAAATAACAGAATCACTAATCTTTACAAAATGCTTAAGGAACGGTCAAGCATCGGAAATGCATCTGTGTTTAAGCTTCTCATTGAATTCAATTGAGAATCACAGTTGTGATATTCTATAGCCGTCTTCTGTGAGAACAAAGACCATTGTTTCCGAAAACTCATTATTGTTTCCGTACAACACGCCTTTGATTTCTGCAACAAAAAGACAATTACCGCTGAATAATATTTTGTAATCACTACCCACCAGTTTGCTGGCATTGCTTACTGTTACCGGGCCGGCGTATAACTGACCTTTGCTTTCAACAAAGTATTTGTTTATTACGCCGTGCTCGGCGGTGAGCACTTCTTTGCCGTTTTCGTCCGTGAATGATATCGGACATTCTCCGGTGTAAACGTTGTCACCTATAAATTCTTCAGCGGAAATCCTATCAAAGACCTTTGAGGAAAGGTTAACTAAACTCCGGTACGAATCAATAGAGTACTGATTTTTGTTAAGCACTTTTTTGTAACTGCCGTTAGAATACTGGAGTACATCGTTCTCATCGCAACATACTGAATTTGCCATCATTATGAACTCATCAAGTCTGTTGTAGTTGTCTATCAAATCGGGTATTGTCTGTTTGGCTTTGTCTTCGGATATTTTCCCGGACAACTTTGTACTGTTTTCCACAACTGCCTTTATAAGATACTTATTTTCCGAATAATATCCGAAGAGTATCATATCGGTTCTTATCTTTGCGTTAGTATGGCTATCAAGAACATTTACATTAACGGTGAAAAAATCATCAGCTTTATCAATAATATCAATGTTGTCGATATCGTATTTTTCGTCTGAATCAACGATATACTCTTTTGCATAAAGAGCGTCATTCAATTCCGCAAATGCAGGAGCTATATTTCCTGATGAGTAAAGCACTGTACCGTTATCGGTTTTGTACTCATACGGAAAACAATGCGGATTGATAAAAAGATCGGAAACTTTGTAAGAGTAGAAATAACTTCCGATTTCTGATGAGACATAAAGGAATATATCCGATATGTTATTTATATTATATTTCCCGTCATGAACAACCTTATAGTATTCAGGAGACGATAACGGTAATTTTTGTGACCGATCAGTGTATTTATCATAACAATCAACAGTAAGAAAATGCATTAGATCATTGCACTTTGTAAGTCTGTCTGACGCAATGAGCTTCATTTCATCTTCGCTGAGTTTTCCTGTTTTGCTCAATATCGAATCTTCGGAAGACGCACCGTCAGAGACCGTGCCGGCAGGTTTCGTATCGTTACATCCGCAAATAAGCCCGAACGCCGTAACGGCGCAAAGTGCTAAAGCTATAAAACGAAGTTTATTCATAATTCTGCTCCTTTGACCGATTTTTCAGTCTTGTGATACAAGCCGCGTGATCTCAGCGATGATCACAGTTGTGATATTCTGTAACCGTCCTCAGTAAGAGCAAACGGAACAATTTGAGTCATGCCTTCATCGTCCCCTGAAAGTCTGACGATCTTAAGTTTAGCTATGAAATAATTATCTGTCGAAAAAAGTATTTCATAACCGTCAGAAGAAAACTTACTGTCATTACTCGCAGTTGCCGGGCCGGCATATAAACGACCGTTGTATTCGACAAAGCGCGTTCTTATTATGTCGTGCTCGGCAGTGAGTAATGTTTTTCCGTCTGCATCGGTAAATGATATCGGGCAGTCGCCGGGGTGAACATATGTGTTTATCATACTCTCCGCACTTACTTTATCAAAAATGCTCTCGGCATATTTTTGAAAATCGCTGCGTGAGAGGATGTTGTACTCGTCTTTTGCTATCACCATTTTGTAGCTCTCATTTGAGTTCGGCAAGACTTCGTTGTTTGTGCAATCGCCGTAACAGGCAGACAGAGAGAACCTGTCAAATGAGTTGTATTTGCCGACTAATTCAGAAATCAGACTGCCTACTTCGCTTTCCGACAATTTCTTTGAAAGCTGCGCACCGCCTTCAATAACAGTTCCGATGGCGTATCTGTTCATATTATATTGTTCGAATATCACCGTATCTGTTCTGATTGCTTTGCCGCTTGCTTTGTCTATGATCGGTACATCTGCACTGAAAACCTTATCTGATTTCTCGCCGATAATGATATTTTCGACATCAAACCTTTCATCAAATGATTCCGTCGGTTCAGTCATATACAACTCATCATTGATCGTTGCGAAAACAGGTCTCAGTCCACCGGATGAGTAAAGTGTATTGCCGCTATCCGTTGTCAATTCAAACGGAAAGCAATTCGTGTCAGAACACAAATAATACATTTTTTTGAAAAAATAACTCGATCCTATTTTTGCAGAAACATATAAGCTGATGTCCGAAGTGCTTTTAAAGTCGTACTTACCGTCATTCGTGACTTTGTAATATTCATAAGGAGAGACAGTTACCTTTTTGCTCTTATCGGTGTACTTCTCATAACAATCGGCCGTAAGGAACTGAACAAGATCGTTATATTTCGTAAGCCTGTCGGCTGCTATTATCTTTGCTTCTTCGTCAGTCAGTTTGCCGGTCTTGTCCAATATCGAATCTTCGGAAGACGCACCGTCTGATACCGTGCCGGCAGGCTTTGTGTCTTTGCACCCGCAAATAAGCCCGAACGCCGTAACGGCGCAAAGTGCTAAGGCGATATAGCGAAGTTTGTTCATTGTAAAACTCCTTAATAATTATTTTATATGATAAACTCTGAGCGGAGCCGGGAACAAAAGCCCGGCTCCGCACAAGAATATCATATATTATTTGACAGAGATGCCCAATGCCGAAAACCGACATAAAAAGAAGGATAAAGCATAGTCATGCGAAAACGCATCACCGTAAACCGTGTACGCTTTCGCACGACCCTGCTCTATCCATACGCTATGGTCATTCTCCGTCGCTGCAATAACATTATAGCAGGTTCGTATGGATTTTGCAACGGTTTTGCCGCCGTGCCGAACAATTATTCGTCGCGTTAAATATTAACGAATGACACGATGTGGGATTAAAGAACATAATTCGACAAGATTCGATCGATTTCGCCATTGGAGAATTTCACCCGACTCACCGATCCGGCTGACCTCAGCCGCCTGTTGCGCCCTGATCCACTGATCGATCAAGCCGTGAGAGGCTTATAGATCGTCCTCAGACCGCGCCCGCTGACTGCGCCCTGATTGCAGACCGTTGCTCATCGACTCGCTTGCCGCCTGCCGCAGAATTGTGATCTCGGGACCGCTCACACGACCGTGTCTTGTCCGTACCCGCAGCGCGTACGCTCACAGACCGTGCACGAATACGCCCCCGTCACCCCCCTTGAGCGCGCCCTGCGCTCGGGGTTCCGCCCCACGCACTCGCCGCCGAACATCCGCACACTTGCCCCGACGCCTTCCATACTTACCCGAACACGCAAGCCTCCTACATACACACTCCTCCCGCGCGCGCACTTTCTCCTACACACGCACTGACTCGCATAAGCACCGCCCCCCGACTTGCTGCGGTCCCAAAACCACCGCAAAAATAAAGAGGACCGGGCAAACCCTCGGCTTGGAGCCGGACGGTTGTATAGGTCCTCTCACATGGAAAAAGCTTTTGACCGAATAGGTCAAGCCAAAACAAAATCTTATAAAACAAAGGAGTAATTATTATGTGTCCTATGCCTGACGGAGATGAAATCATATCCATCGGAATTTCCCCGAAAGAAGTTAATATCGAAATAGGAGAATCCTACCAGATGACAAGAAGCGTAGCCCCTCAAAATCTTGCCTCTTTGCCGATATGGTGCTCAAACAATAACAATATTGCAAGAGTATCAACATCGGGTATCGTAACCGGTGTTTCCGAAGGAAGAACCACCATTTACTCAACATCACCCGACCATACCGTTCGCTCAGGCGATGCGGTCGTGACCGTAAGAAAAAAAACAGTGAAGGTGACATCGATCTCAATACCGTCGAGTCTTTCCCTTGTCAAAGGCAGGGGGTACAGCCTCACGGCGAATGTAAGTCCCTCAAATGCAGCAAATAAGACCGTATCATGGCACACCGCCGACAGCTCGATTGTCGGAATAAATCTGAGCACCGGCTATGTGACTGCAAAAGCCGTCGGTTCGACATATGTATATGCAACTTCAAACGACGGTACGAACATATATTCAAACCGCTGCTATATTACGGTCACTTCAAACCTCGTGAGCAGCATAAGCATCACTCCCGCTGAGAAAACACTGCGTGTCGGAAACGAATTCGATTTATATGCGACGGTTTCTCCCTCAAATGCAGCGAATAAGACCGTAAGATGGTATTCGACCTCTCCCGCGGTTGCCTCGGTGAGTGAGTCCTGCGGAACGGTCAGAGCGATAGCTTCGGGTGTCGCTAATATTTACGCCGTATCGACCGACGGTTCGAATGTCCGTTCAAATGTCTGCGCGGTGACCGTAAGACAGGACACCGGCGCTGCCACGATCAGTATGACCAATGAATGTGTTTCCGGAGTGATCGGCGAAAGCCGCAGACTTACCGTCAGTGTGAGCCCGGCGAGCGCCGCCTCGGCAGGTATCGAATGGGGCTCGGGAAATGTAAAAATAGCGACCGTTGACGGCACCGGCAAGGTGAAGTTTGTCGGAAGCGGCGAGACCGTTATCTACGCAATACTCCAAAACTCCGACAGACCCACCGCCTACTGCAATTTGTCGGTATCAAGACCGGATGTTGAAAAGTATAAGATCATACAGAAGGACAGAGGAATAACAATACCGGTAGCGGATAGAAGTAAATGCACAGGAATTGTTGATGATGAAAAAAGTCCGTATATTCCCACCGATATTTTTAAATACCAGTATTTTGCACGCGATGTTTGCGGCAAAAAAGGATCCCGAAAGAGTGTTTTTGATGCCGGCTGCAGGGTGTGCAGCACCGCAATGTTTTCACTTATGAAGGCAAATATCAGGGCAAAGATCAACGGCAATACGGACAACACATATTACGCGGTTAAAAGCGCATATAAGGACGCAACAAACCCGGATGCTAATATGTTGAACACCTTTACTTATCAATATAAGGTTGCCGAAGGATATATCAGTGAGAGCTGCGGCGACACATATACCGTCACCGGAAGAAACCTCTTTAATACAGATATCAGAGCGGCACTGAACAATGCCGGTTCTCTACAACTGGGAGAGAGGGCATATATGCTTGTCGTCAAGCTTGATGATTATTCAGGTGAATTTGATCACGGCGTTATAGTCTACGGCAAGGATGAAAATGCCGCCTTGAATTCTTCCGACACTCACGGCTACGGAAAGGTCCTGATAATCGATCCTTCCGGTGCACCGGGCTACCAGGTGACCGATCTTTACACCATGCTTTGCAGAAGGGCAAGCAACCATTCTGACATCATTCCCACCCAGTTTATTGAGCTCACCTGATAACCGTTAACCACACCTTTGCGGATAACTGCCGCAAAAAAAAGCGGAGCCGGGAACAAAAGCCCGGCTCCGCCCCCAAAAAAACGCATAACAATGTCAACAAACGAAATTTAGTTCATGAATACAATATTTTATATTTCCCGTTCGTGCGCACGATCCAAAGATGACTGTTTCCGTTCGGCTCACCGGTGGTTTCATATATGGGAACGGCAATTTCCATCAAATTTCTTTCTCTGAGCAAGATCTTGATGTTTTCTGCACGGGGAAAACAATCAAGGCTGCTTCCGGCGTCTGAAACATAGAGCTCATTGTTGTATTCCGCAAAACTAAATTGAATAATATTGCGGTTTGTTGTGTAATGCTTTTTTCCGTCAATTATAAATTCCAAAGGCAGTGTTCCGTGATAATACTCAAAGTATGATGGAATATCAGTATCAACATAGGTTTCCGAAAAATAGGATAAAATATTTGAACTGTTGAGACCGGTTTTTTTGTCCGCGCCCATTTTTCGATAAGTCCCGTCCGAATACGGGATAGTATTATTCTTGTCACTTGAAGATATACCGGTGCTGAGAAAATATTTGTAAATATTTGTGTATGCGGTGCCGAGCGAGTCTGCAATTTTTTGTGCCTCCGAATCCGAAAGCTCAGGAAAGTCTTCAAAATTGCCGTCAACAAAAAAAGCTAAACCGTATCCTTCCGAACTGCAGAAAAAAACAGCAGTGTCTTTTCTGATGACACTTTTACCGTCAGCCGTATAAACAGGCACATCTACAATAAAAAAATCGTCTCCGCTATCAACGGGGACGCATTCATCGGCAGCATATTTTTCCGTGCGCGGCTCGCACTTTCTTATATACACATATTCAGTGCTTTCGCCGGCATCCTTTTTTTCTTCAAATGAAGTGAGGAGTTTGTTATATCCGGTGTATGCATACGCTGTTTTACCGTCAATGTCAATACTTCTCACGGTACGATAAGTGTAGATTTTATCAATTTCTTTATAAGTGCATAAAAACTCGGTCTCGCATTTTATAAAATTCTCATAGGTAGAAATGTTGTATTTTCCGTCATCAATTATTTTGTAATATTCGGGTGAGGAGATAGGCAGCTTTTTGGTTTTGTCTGTATATTTATCGAAACATTCGTTAGTTATAAAATCAAGAAAATCGTTATACTTTCCGATGCGATCAGCGGCAATTATTTTGATCTCTTCGTCTGTCAGCTTTCCGGTTTTTCTGAATATCGGATCTTCGGAAACGGTGTCTGAGGATGAATTGTCGGAGGAAGAGTTGTCGTGACCTGTCTGTGACGCACCGTCTGATACCGTGCCGGCAGGCTTTGTGTCTTTGCACCCGCAAATAAGCCCGAACGCCGTAACGGCGCAAAGTGCTAAGGCTATAAAACGAAGTTTTTTCATAACTGTCACTCCTTGGATTGGATTTTCAAGATGATTTGTTGTGAGGTGCGGAGAGGTCGGTTCGCTTTTTATCAAAACGGAGTCCGAACCCTGCGGGTGCACCCGTATTATGTGATTACATATGCCCATGCTCAAGAGTCGGCAGGTGAGAGCCTGAAAAAGAAAAACGGAGCAGCGGCAAAACGGAAAATGATAAAACCGTAATTGCCGACCGCCCCGAGTTCCCCGACAGGCAGGTGTCGCCCGTCGAATGTAAACAAACACAGGCATCCGAAACCCGCGCCTGTTTGATCGGAAACCGCACATAACCGCTGATCTTGCAGCGATTTGCCGCGGAAACCGTCGGCGGAAACCCGCCGCACCCACCATATTACAACAAGGGCGGTGAGAAAAAACGCAGATTTTGTCGATGATGACAAAATGACGATCTGCAACTAATTTATGTGATCCCGGGTCAAAGTCCCGGCTCTCGTTGGGGCTTTTGTTACCGTGGGTTGACAAGGCATACCCGCCTGCCGGCGCGCCTTTGCGGTCCTTGTAAGCTTGATATCGGCATCGGGCAGAACCGCTGCCGTGCGATAAAAATATATAATTCAGACCGTCAGCCGAATCGCTTTGCTGCTGAAGCGGGAAGTTGTCGGTCAAACAAAAAGGAGAAACAGAAAATGAAAGAATTTGTATTCGGAATCGATTCCGACATACCGGCGAATCTTCGTCTGAAAAACGGATACACGATGTTTGACTGGGTATCGCGGGTCCGTGAGATACCCTCGTTTTGGGGAAGGGGCATAACCGGTAAAGATGCGATCGATAAGACGGAGGTCGAATACCTCAAGAGTAAAAACTGCCGCATTGCGCTTATCGACCGCGATCTCACGGAGGAGGATGTCTGCAAAAGCGACGGGCACGCCGAAGCGATGAAAGCCGTCAATGCCGCAAGGAAGCTCGGTGTGCCTCCTTATGCGGGATATGCGATCTATGCCGAGATAAAGTCTGATTGGAGCGTGTCTCACATCTGGATGATCAGATATGCATTCACTATAGCTCAGAACGGGTTTATACCCGGATTTATAGGAAATACCGACTCTTCAAAGAACTTCAGTTTTGACAGGCAATGCAGCCATTACTGTCAATCCACCGCAGGATCAAACAGACTCTGCGCCTCATTTTGGGCGACCGAGCCCAAGCAAAAGGGGTACCCGGAGGTTTGGGAACCTTATTGCCCTTCGGGAATGGAGCGCGAGGATATCTCCGTATGGAGACGAGGAGATGTTTGGTTTGACCTGTTCTCGGTCAATGAAAACTATGCGGAGAACGCGGATGTTCTCAAACGGATGTGGTAGGAGGAACGATCATGAATATCATACAGTACAAGAATAACATAATTAAGACCCTTGCTCTGATTCAGAGATCCGAAAAGGCGGATCGAGCTGAGTTTGCAAGGCGTGTTTTTGCAAGCGTCGGTATCACTCTGCCGACGGGAGATTGCGGAAAGATCCGCAGGGTGTTGACAGAGCGCAACTTTATGGGGTGGTCGCGCTGTACCCCGACGCAGGCGCAGGAGTCTGCCGAAATAGGTATTCCCGCAGTGGGAGTATCAATAAACGATATATGTATAATCATGCCGCAGGCCGCGGTCGCAACCGTATCCGATTCCCTGGTCGGAACGGCAGAGGGTTTCGGAGAGAGGGTGGAGGATCCCTCGTTCTTCTCCTACCGCAATTATGCGAACGACCGCGTAATGCCGGTATCTGACTTTATAGAATTTTGGAACTATGTGATAAACCTGAATGACGATCTGGTCTGTTATCCGGAGAATGTCATCTCTCCCGATACAAGGGTTGTGTTCCGCTCAAATTATTATGTGTCCGACACTCACAGAAATAAGTTCGTTCCTGCGAATATCACCGTTCAGAGTCACGGAGCGGCGCTTGCCTGCCTGGTTTCATATATGATGTACAAGGCAGGAAAGGCGTGTAATGTCCCGATCGACATATATTATGTCATGAAGCACACAATGGGCTCAGCCACCGACGGAAATCTCTCGCTTCTTCAGAGCTTCAATGTCGGATATTCCGTGGGAAGTGAGGGCGGAAGAGTTGCTTGCGACGGGATATGTTACGGTGCCGACGAGGTCAAAAGATCGGTGTCGGACGGTAAGGGATGCATCGTTAAGTACGGCAGCACGCCGCGCGATTATGCCCTTGTTTTCGGAAAGACCGCGAAGGAAGGGCTGTCAAACGGAAAGCCGCTTTCCGATATTATTGTAATGAATCCCGCCGAGGGAGTTGTTACAACGCTCGATAAGCTGCTCAAAAACGGCGAGTCGGATATTACCGAGGTGTACAGACTGGAATATATGCCCAAAAAGTAACCGCATTCCGTACACGGACGAAAAATGATATGCGGCAGATAAGACCGACGGATAAATAAGCGATCATGCGGGACGGCGTTGCTTTTGTGATGCCGTCCTTAACTATCCGCTGCAGCTGACACTGCCGTTTCGGCGACCGAAGGAGCGTCTGGCGTACCGTCACCCGAGCATCCGCTCAGAATGCAGCAAACAAGTGTTACTATGCACATCATTATGCTGACGGTGAAAGGAATCAGACGGTACTTTTTCATATATACACACACCTTTTAATGTTTTATATCAGGCTGCCGTGTCCGACGGATTATATATCAAGGATCGCTTCCGTAATGACAGAGAAGAAATAACGGTTATGTCTTAGCAGTCAAAATGAAGAGGGGAGTTATGCATCGGCAGAAACCGTGACTGCCGAAACGGCGCTTCCCTCAATCTGAGATTCGGAAGAGGCAGGCAACTTTTTGTGCGAGCATCCCGCAAAGGCAAGAAAAACGGCAAGTATAAGAGTGATTAATGCCGTGCGTCTCAATTCGGAACGATTCGAAAAAAACATACCGACCATCCTTTGTGATTGGATTTTGCGAAGCGCGCGGGGAGCACGCTTCGCAATGTTCGGGGGGTGACAAGCGCAGGGTCGCTTGCCACGATTATAATATCCCGTCGCCCCGCCGAATGCAATTACAAAACTGTAACATTTTTTGATTTTGTAGATTGGTACAAATGTTCGCTTTTAGGTTTGTTGATGTTTGATATTGATTGTTACAGGCTTGTAATCAAATAAGTTCAAAGAATTACAGACTTGTAATTGTTGTTACGAAACTGTAATTTTTTGATATTTCACCGTTTGACAACATTCGACAAACGGTGACATTTTTCGCAAAAATGCCGAGCGCGGCAACGCCCCGTCACACCGTTTTTTGCCGACGCCTATATGCGTGCCGACCGATTACCCGGACCGATGAGGTAGAACAAATTGCACTTTCCTTTGAAATTATTCAATGCAATGCCGCATCGCCGATTCAAAGTCGGATCGTACCGAAAAATGTGAAAACAGGAGGTGATGATCATAACCGCAGCGGCGCCCACCGCCGCAGCTTTCTGCGGCACTTATGCGCCCACCGCCGCGCACATTTCGCGCGCGCCGACGGGCGCCGCACCCCCGAGACCCTGCACACCCGATATATCTGCATCATCGGTACATCCTACGCAACATTAACCCACCGCCGCAACTTTCTGCGGCACTTATGCGCCCACCGCCGCGCACTTACGCGCGCGCCGACGGGCGCCCCACCCCGAAACCCTGCACACCCGACATATCTGTATCATCTGCACATCCTACGCAACATTAGCCCCACCGCCGCAGCTTTCTGCGGCACTTATGCGCCCACCGTCGCGCACATTCCGCGCGCGCCGACGGGCGCCGCACCCCAAAAATACAAAATAAGAAAGGAACCTTAAAAATGGCATGTAAAAACTCGCGGCGGAACACAGTGTCACTTCAAAACATTCTGAAGAGTGAGCCCGAAAGGCTTCTTTTCGGAGTCGACACTTCCGTTTCGTCCGCAACCCGACTGCAAAACAATCTTGAATTGTTCGATTGGGTCGCACGAAATAAACTCTATCCGAATTTTTGGGGCAGGCATATCTTCGGCAGTGATCACCTTACCGCCGATGAGATCGAATACCTGCACTCAAAAGCCTGTAAGGTTGCAATCATTTGTGATCCGTCAGGCACTGCGGATACCAAAGAACAGGGCGTCTCGTTCGCATCACGAACCGTCGAAAGGGTGACCGAACTTGCCGTGCCGAAAGGAACCGCGTTGTTCCTTATGTGCGAGGGTCACGAGATCACATCTGAATTCATGCGCGGTTTTGTAAAACGCGTGAGCGAGTCCGGTTACACCGCCGCTTTTATCGGAGATACCGATGCTGCTTCGAGTACCTTCGATCGTGAATTCAGCAGATGTATGCAAACCGACCCCGATGATTTCGAAGGTTGTATGGTATGGGCAACGAGTCCGACTCTTAAAGAGTATGACCGCATTACCACCACACATTTCATACACCCGGATAATTGGGTTCCGTACGCACCTTCGGGTATCACCCGAAAGGATATATCGGTATGGCAGTACGGAAAGGACTGTCACCCGATCCTATCGAACGATAACCGACCGACATCATTCGATCTGAATCTTGTAAAATATGAAAAAGTTATCATCAATAAAATGTTTTAGTTGAAAATATCCACAAAGCAGTATATAATAAGGAGAGAAAAATATGATATATGTAGAAAGAGTAACAGTATCCCCGGAAAATATAACCCTTAAACCCGGCGAGTGGTATTACGGAGCAAGGGCGGAGGTAAGACCGTCTTACGCCACCTGCGACTGCGTCTATTGGAGGAGCTCCGACCCGAGCGTCGCAAGCGTCAATAAGGAGACGGGATATATTTATGCAAGGTCGGCAGGACACGCGGTCATCACCGCAGAGACGGCAGACGGCGGCGGAGCGTCGGACTGCTTCACCGTAACCGTGACCACCGGTGAGATCCCGGTGTGGATACTGACTCTGAATTACCACGATATAAAGATAAAGAAAGGCGCGACCTTCGGACTCAATGCATCGATCAACCCGTGGAACGCAACGAATAAAAAGCTCCGCTGGTCGAGCAGCAATACAAGCGTCGCAACCGTAAACGGCAACGGTGTCGTGACCGGCATTTCCGCAGGAAAGGCGACGATCACCGTCGAACCTACAGACGGCAGCGAGTGCTGCGATATGTGTACCGTGACGGTTGAGGATAACGCTCATGTCACCTCGGTGACCGTTTCCCCGTCGAGGTTGGACCTTGCAATAGGCGAGTTTACATATCTTCATGCCGAGGTCTGCCCGTGTGACGGAAAAGACAGATGTGTCACATGGAGCAGCGAAGATCAGTCGATAGTTGCCGTGAATCCTGATAGCGGATTCATCATTGCAAGGGGATCGGGAACCGTAAAGGTCTATGCGACCGCAACCGACGGAAGCGGTGCGCGCGGTTGTTGTACCGTTACGGTCGCAGCGCCGATATCGGTGACCGGAATAGAGGTCAGCCCGACATCGCTTACGCTGCATGTCTGCGAATCGGCAACACTCAAAGCAAATGTTCTTCCGTGCAACGCAACAAATAAACTTGTGACCTGGAGCAGCAGCGATGACAGCGTGGTAAAGGTCGTCGATATATACAACGGCGGTATCCTTGCAAAAGGCATCGGCTCCGCCACCCTCACCGCAACCACCGCCGACGGAGGATTAAAAGGTTATTGCACCGTTACCGTTAAGCTTCCCTTTTCGGTAACCGGAATAAGGGTAAGTCCGGCAACACTCAGAATAAATGTCGGTGTTCGTAAAACGCTTAACGCAGAGATCTTTCCGTACAATGCGGTTAATAAGAATGTTACATGGAGAAGCAGCAATGAAAATGTTGTAGAGATCATCGATGCCCGCGGCGGCATAATCATTGCGACGGGTGTCGGTTCTGCTACCGTTACCGCCACCACTGCGGACGGAGGATATAAAGACTATTGCAGCGTTACCGTCGATCCGCCTGTGGCAGTTACCGGAGTAAAAGTTCGGCCCTCAATGCTCAAATTGAATGTCGGCGTGTCTAAAAAACTCAGCGCTGAGATTTTCCCGAGTAATGCGGCAAATAAAAATGTAACCTGGAGCAGCAATAATGAAAGCGCGGTTACGGTTACGGATGTGCGTAACGGAACGATCTTTGCAAACGGTGTCGGTTCTGCCGTTGTCACCGCAGCCACTGCAGACGGAGGCTTCACTTCGGTATGTATGGTTGAGGTAAAGCACTTTGACTATCGTACCGCCTTGAGGGAGTATTGCGGTTTTTCTTATGAAGCTGCGGAACTGATATTGAGGGTATATAAGAAAATGGATATTATCCTTTCATCGGAATCCAAAATGGAAAGGGACTGGACCTGTGCAAGGTTGTTATCCGAGTTTTGCTATGATTATAAGTCTAAGGTTGCAAACATTTTTGAAATCAATCAATGGGACAAAGTTGCCGGTTCGGTGACGGATCTTGATAACAGGCAGTCATATTTTATCAACACATTGGGTTTCACCCAAGATGAATACAATGTGATAAACGATGCGATAATCGATAATCACAATAACTCCGGAAATGTTGAAGGAATGATCGACTTTGCCCATTTACAGTATTCTCTTGCCGCACGATTGGCTTGCAAACTGGATAAAGATAAACCCCTTCCCGATATCGGCATGGGAAAATACACCCATAATTATAGAATATATAGCGATGAAGAGGTATCGTATTTCGGCGGTTGGCTCGGAGATGCAGTATTGGTTTTGGGAGATGCAACTACAACATCTTTCGGAAACGATGATTATATGGCGGATCTTGATGCCGAGAATATCTTTCGTATGATATTGCAAGGTTATAACTCGGTATCGGCGTTTAATAAGTATTATTACGATGCGACGGATAACAATACAAGAGCCGATGTATTCCTTCGTCATATTCCGTATGATACCGCAAAAGCAATGGTGCTCAGTGAATTGCTGCATTTGGGTCTTGATCCTACATATGACGGTGAAATAGAAAACGAAGATGAATGCTGGCGTACGATAAGATCCGAATATCCGGATACATACAACTTTTTGAAAAGTCTGGCAGATCACCGTTCCGAGATCGTGAATTATATATAAGGTTACGGAGCGCCGGTATTGCGGAAGTCTCGGTCTGTATGTTTGAGAATTCAAATTAATTTTCGATTAAAATCAGAAGGGGATAAAGGTATGAGTAAAAAGGCAAGGGCGATTTTCCTTTCGGTCAGTTTCACGGTGTTTGTGTTGTCGGCAGGAATAGGTATAATGCTCATAAATAAAGCATACTACGAAACTATACATGATACAGTATATAGAATTTATGATCTGCGCTTATTTAAAGCGTTTACCTATTTTCTTTATATCCCGGTTTTGATCAACGAGCTCTCGTGGATCAGAAGTACATATAAATTGCTGAAGTACGGACCCTCAGGAATTAAAAGAGTATTTTACATTATTTCAACCGTTTTGTCATTTTGCTCGGTTGTATTCTTTTGGCTTGTGTTAAGCGGATGCTTTTTGTCAGTCAATGATAGCTCTTGGCTGGACTTTATCTTGTATGCTTTCTTATTGTTGGGTTGGCCTGTTGTGATCGTTTCTTTTATACTGGGCAGCATACCCGTAAGAAAGCGGAAAGGAGCGGGCGGGGCAAGCATCGGCGATGCACCGCCCGCCGATCCCGCCGCCGAGACCCGACCCGAGAATTCGGACACAGAGTAATTATTCATAACTAAGGATTGTGGGGAGAAGGTATGAGCAAAAAAGCACGGGCTATTTTCCTTTCGGTCAGTTTCACGGTGTTTGTGTTGTCGGTAGCGTTATATCTGATTCTGAGCAACAGAGCTTACCGTGAAGTCCCAAATAACAATTCCGAAATTGTAAAGGCGGATATCCCCATTTTGGATATGTTTTTTCATCTATGCGTTCTTCCGATTTTAGTTAATCAACTCTCGTGGATCAGGAGCACATACAAACTGTTGAAATACAGACCGGAACGAGTTAAAAAAGTGTGCTATATTATTTCATCGGTCTTGTCGCTTTCCTCAATTGCATTTTTCTTGCTTTCCTGGGCCACCGTAGAAATAATACCTGTACGAGTGCTATTGCCGGATTTTGTTTTATATGGCTATTTATTCTTAGGTTGGCCCACCGTGATCGTTTCGTTTATATTGGGAAGCATACCTGTAAGAAAGCGGAAAGAAGCGGGCGGGGCAAGCATTGGCGATGCACCGCCCGCCGAGACCCGACCCGAAAATTCGGACGCAGAGTAATTATTCAAAACTAAGGATTGTGAGGAGAAGGTATGAGCAAAAAGGCAAGGGCTATATTCCTTTCGATCAGTTTCACATTGTATTTGGCCTCATCA
>CAKRVQ010000003.1 GCA_934408795.1 uncultured Eubacteriales bacterium | reverse complement strand
CAGGGTGCGCGGCGGTGGGCGGCGGGTCTTGGTATTAAAAAAGCGGAGAGCCCGGGCGTGTGCCGCAGTTTGCAGCACGCGCCCGGGCCCCTTTTTGTGTTTTTTTGTTATCACTTTGCGGTTTTGTATCTGTTTTCAGATATCCTGTCTTAAGCTTCGGGAACCGAATCGGTCTCGATGACTCCGCCCGCCGTGTCTTCCGACATTTCTTCCGACGCTGCTCCTGTCATCTCTTCCGCCGTCTCGGCTGCCGATCCCGCGGCAGGTTCGTCCGCGGTTCCGACCGTTTCTCCGCCGTTTTCGTCCGTCGGATTTGATTCGGTCTCCTCCTCGTGGGTCACCGCCGCCGCGGAGAGCACTATTGCGCCTTCCTCGGGTCTCATAACGATAACCCCCTTGGTTCTGCGGGAGGTTCTTCTGATCTGGGCAGCATGCAGGCGGATGGTCTTGCCGTCTGACGCGATCGCGATTATATCGGTATCGTCGCCGACCTCAAGCACCGAAGCCACTCTGCCTGTCTTTTCCGTGATACAATAGTTTGTCGTTCCCTGACCGCCTCTGGACTGTTCGCGGTATTCCTCGGAAGCGCAGCGCTTACCCATGCCCTTTTCGGTTACGGTAAGTATATCGCCGCCCTCGCGGCAGAGGCACATTCCGACCGTGATATCTCCCTCGCGCAGTCTGATCGCTCTGACTCCGCGTGCGGTTCTGCCCATTTCGCGGGCGTCGTTTTCATTGAACCTTATCGCTTTACCGTTTGCGGTGGCGACAAGGAGATCATCGTTGCCCGAGGTCTTGGCGACAAATGCGAGCTCGTCGTCATCGTCGACATTTATCGCGATAATGCCCGTTTTTCTGACATTTTTGAAAGCATCGGTCGCCGTACGCTTTATCGTACCCTTACGGGTGAGCATACAGATATAACTGTCGTCTTTAAGATCCTTGCCCATCGGCAGCACTCTGATGATCTTTTCTTCATTCATCAGCGGCAATATATTGATAAGGTTCATTCCCTTTGCCGTCATTCCTCCCTCGGGGATCTCATACGCCTTAAGGCGGTACATTCTTCCGAGGTTGGAGAACATCATAATATAGTCGTGGCTTGAGCAGGTAAACACACTGTCTATGTCATCGCCCTCACGGGTCTTAATACCTATTCTGCCCTTGCCGCCGCGGCTCTGCACATCATAACTGTCCGAAGGCATACGCTTGATATATCCGCCTATTGTCTTTGTGAGTATGCATTCCTCTTCGGGGATGAGGTCCTCTATATCGACATCGCCCGCGACATCCGATATCTCGGTCCTTCTGTCGTCCGAGAATTTGTCTCTCAGATTAAGCGACTCGGTCTTTACGATATCGAGTATCCTTGCGTGGCTCGCGAGGATCTCTTCGCACTCCTTGATGAAATCAAGCTTTTCCTTGAGTTCGTCGAGTATCTTCTGCTTTTCCATTCCCGCGAGCTTTCCGAGCTGCATCTGAACGATCGCGGTGGTCTGGATATCATCCAGCCCGAAACGCTCGGTCAACGCCTGCTTTGATTCGGGTATGGTCTTGGAATTTCTTATTATGGCAATTACTTCGTCGATAAAGTCAAGAGCTATCTTAAGTCCTTCAAGGATATGAGCCCTTTCGGCTGCTTTTCTCTTATCGTATTCGGTGCGGCGGCGGATTATATCACACTGGAAGTCGATGCAGTTCTGAAGCATTTCCTTCAGGGTGAGTATCTGCGGCTTACCGTTGACTATTGCAAGCAGTATTGCACCGAAGGTGGTCTGAAGCTGAGTATAGGAGTATATCTTATTGAGCACGACCTGCGGATTGGCGTCCTTTTTCACATCAACGACGATCCTGATACCGCCGTCACGCTTTGAGGAATAGTCGACGACATCGTCAATACCCTCAATACGCTTTTCTGCGGCAAGGTCATAGATGCTCTTTACAAGATCCTTTTTTCTCACCTTATAAGGTATTTCGGAAATGACTATTCTGAATTTTCCGTTATGAAGCTCTTCGATATCCGCTTTACCTCTTACGGTGATCTTGCCTCTTCCGGTCGCATAAGCCGCACGGATACCGCTTCTCCCCATAATAATACCGCCGGTAGGGAAGTCGGGGCCCTTTATGTACTGACAGATCTTCTGAAGATCGGCGTCCGGATCGTCTATAAGGCAGCACATTCCGTCTATGACTTCTCCGAGATTATGAGGCGGTATTTCGGTCGCCATACCGACGGCGATACCCGAGCTGCCGTTTACCAGCAGCTGAGGAAATCTGACGGGCAGCACCTCTGGCTCTTTAAGACGGTCGTCGTAGTTAGGTACAAAATCAACGGTCTCCTTATCGATGTCGTCCAGCATATGAAGGGAGAGTCTGTTCATTCTCGACTCCGTGTACCTGTATGCCGCGGCGGGATATCCGTCTATATTACCGAAGTTTCCGTGACCGTCTATAAGGGGGTATCTGAGTGAAAAGTCCTGCGCCATGCGGACCATTGCATCGTAAACGCTGGCGTCTCCGTGAGGATGATACCGTCCGAGAACGGTACCGACGGTATCGGCGCACTTACGGTATGCCTTGTCGGGAGTGAGTCCGTTTTCATACATTGTGTAAAGTATTCTTCTGTGGACCGGTTTGAGTCCGTCGCGGACATCCGGTATTGCACGGCCCACAAGCACCGACATTGAGTACTGAAGCATACTCGTCTTGACTTCGTCGGTTATTTCGACAGGCTGGATATTCGTCAGTTCGTCATCCGGCCAATATACATTTTCATGCTTGCTCATAAAACGACTCTCCCTTCCTTAAATATCAAGATCGGTGGCAAACACCGCATTTTCTTCGATGAACTTTCTTCTCGGCTCGACCTCTTCGCCCATAAGCATGGTAAAGGTGGCATCCGCCAGCTCGGCATCGCTCATCTTGACCTGAAGCATTGTTCTCTTTTCGGGATCAAGAGTGGTCTCCCAAAGCTGATCGGGATCCATTTCACCGAGACCTTTATATCTCTGAACATCGGCAGATCCGCCGAGCTTTTCGATATACTGTGCTTTTTCCTCTTCGGTGAAGGCATCATATCTGACTTTGCCTTTCGACACCCTGAAGAGGGGAGGCTGCGCCAGATAAATGTGACCCGTTTCAATAAGCTCGGGCATATATCTGAAGAAGAATGTAAGCAGGAGCGTTCTGATATGGGAACCGTCAACATCGGCATCCGCCATAATGACTATCTTGTCATAACGCAGCTTGGTGATGTCGAAATTATCTCCTATTCCGGTTCCGAGCGCCACGATAACGGGGGTCAGCTTGTCGTTTCCGTAGACCTTGTCCACCCTTGCTTTTTCGACATTGAGCATTTTTCCCCAAAGAGGAAGTATTGCCTGATAGGTACTGTTTCTTCCTTCGACCGCACTGCCGCCAGCACTGTCTCCCTCGACGATGAAGATCTCTGTTTTTGTGGGATCGTCGGAAATACAGTCGGTAAGCTTTTCGGGCATACGGGTTTTTCCGCCGATACCCGACTTGTTTCTTGATGCGTCGCGCGCCTTTTGTGCCGCTTCGCGGGCGTTGGAGGAAGCTATCGACTTATCGACGATTATCTTTGCTTCAGCCGGATGATCCTCAAGGTATTCATAAAGCTTTACATTGACTATATTGCGGACGAGTGTTCCTATCGCGGTGTTGCCGAGCTTTGCCTTTGTCTGACTTTCAAACTGCGCATCGGTAAGCTTGACCGACACAACGGCGATAAGACCCTCGCAGATATCATCGCCTTTAAGGTTTGAATCGTTCTCTTTTAAGAACTTGAAGTTTCTCGCGTATTTGTTTACCGCATTTGCAAGGCTCTGTTTGAATGCCGATTCGTGCGTTCCTCCGTCCACCGTGTGAATGGTATTGGCAAACGACATTATCTTGGTATCATACCCCGTCGACCAGATAAACGCCATTTCGGCGGTCGAATCATCGGAATCCCCTTTCAGATAAATAACATTATCCGAAAGGCGGTCTTTCTTTGAAAGCTCAAGAATATACTCGACATACGACTTTATTCCGCCTTCGAACTGAAGATCGTCTTCTCTGTGCTCTATCTCGGCATCGCTGCGCTCATCTTTAAGTACGATACGGATACCGGCATTAAGGAATGCCTGCTCGCGAAGCCTTTTAAGCAGCGTGTCGTAATCGTATCTTGTCGTATCGGTAAAAATAGTCGGATCGGGCTTGAATGTAACGGTGGTTCCCGTTTCATCGGTATCGCCGATCACGGTAAGGTCGGTCTTTATATTTCCGTGCTCATAGACCTGCTTATAAATATGCTTGCCGTCCTTAACAACGACCTCAAGCCAATCCGAAAGGGCGTTGACGACCGACGCGCCGACGCCGTGCAGACCGCCAGAGACCTTATATCCGCTGCCGCCGAACTTACCGCCCGCATGAAGTATTGTAAATACAACGCTTACGGTAGGTATTCCTTTTTGAGGATGAATTCCGACCGGGATACCTCTTCCGTTATCGGTGACCCTTACTATACCGTCGTCAAGAAGCTCTACGAGTATCTTATCGCAGTATCCGGCAAGGGCTTCGTCTATTGAGTTATCCACTATCTCATATACAAGATGGTGAAGACCTCTTTCTCCCGTTGATCCGATATACATTCCGGGACGCTTTCTTACCGCTTCGAGTCCCTCAAGAACCTGTATTGAATTTTCGTCATAGTTCTCGGTAACGGGAGTGTTCAAATTTTCGTTATCCATTTACCCTTCTCCTTATATTATTGCAGCCTCAAAACGCTTCAAGAGCGTAACCGAGGAAATTTGTGAGATATATACCTTTGTTTTACCTTTATCGTTACAGACGATGAAGGACTTCGGCAGCTCGTATGTGACGTTTACGACCTTTCCGTCCTTCTCCGCCCGTGTCAAAAAGTCCCTTGTCTTTTTTGAGACGGTCGCATTATCAAGATCAAATATTCCTATGACAGTGTCGGTCTTGACCACCGTGTCCTGTCCGAGATGAAGATACATTATTTAACCCCTTTCGGGTATTTTCCGCAGCGCTTTCAGTCGGTTAATATATTGCAGATATACCGTACTGCGGCGGATATATTGAGAATAAGTTATTGTAAATATACCGTCGGTTACCGACGGGTGACCGTTATCACCGAAGCAGACGGGCGGGAGCAGTGCGGAGGCGGAGCCGCGCCGCGCGCGAAGCGCGCGGCAACGGTCGTTCTCACTCGCACACCGACAGATTCGCAGAAATTTACCTAAAGGGAAAAACTTCGACGATAATCTCGGTTTTACGACCGTTGGGCGACCTTCGGTCGCCGCGGCTCCGCCTTAGCTTTTTTTCCTTAAGATGCCTGTTAGATACCGCTGCTGCGGGGCTCCCTTTTAGCTTGTTTGCCCGTTTTGTTTGCCGCCTTTCAGGCTTTTTCACAGTTCTTCATATTTTCATCTTTTTCGACTTTTATTCTTTTCCCGCGCTTTTCTTTTTGACTGCAGCTGCCTTTTTGTTTGCAGGCTCTTTTTTGTTTGCGGTTGTTTTTTTATTCGTGTTTGTCTTATTGTTTGCGGTCTTTTTCTTAACGGTCCTTTCTTCTGCAGGCAGTTCTTCCGTTTCAGACTTTTTTTCGGTTATTATGCCGTCTTTTATCTCTATTACCTTACCGGCTTTAAGACCCTTTGTATTTTCGGGATCGCAGCAGGTTATAAGCACCTGCCGCCCTTTTATGTGATTGAGTATGTATTTCTGCCTTGCGGGATCAAGCTCACTCATAACATCGTCAAGTAAAATTACGGGAGATGTGCCTGTTATCGCTTCCGTGAGCTTTGCTTCGGCAAGACGAAGAGTTATCGCCGCCGAGCGCTTCTGACCCTGAGAGGCAAATTTTCGCGCGGAAATACCGTTTATAAGTATCTCGACATCATCCCTGTGAGGCCCCACCGAGGTGGATAACATAACGGCATCGGTCTCTCTTGATCTGATGAGCTTTTCCCTGAATTCGGATTCGTTTACCCCTCCGGTCGAAATGTATTCGGCGCCGATGCTCTCTTTACCGCCCGACAGTCCCGAGTATATTTCGGGAAGATACTCCGAAAGCCTCTCCAAAAACCGCTTTCTGTAAATGATGATCTCTTTTCCCGCTTTTACGATCTCGGCTTCAAAATCATCCAGCAGCACATCAAGCTCGGGATGTGTCCGATAATCCTTGAGCACATATTTTCTCTGTTCGAGGGCTCTTGCATATCTTGCCGATTTTTCGGCATAGCGTGGATAAAATCCGCTTATAACGGTATCGCAGAAATGCCGCCTTTCGGAGGGTCCCTCCGATATCAAAGACAGGTCATCGGGTGAAAAGACCACCGCACGGAATTTTTCGTTGAGCTCGGAGGGGGTCTGAAGTTTTACTCCGTTAAGGACCGCCTCACGATTGCTGCCGATATAAAGCTCTGCGGTCTGATCCCTTCCGTCGGCAAAGAATTCCGCTTTTATGACCGATCTTTCTTTTCCCTGCTTAACGAGTTCATTGTCCCTCGACCCTCTGAAGCTGCGGTTTCCCGTAAAAAGCCAGACGGCTTCGGTAAGGTTTGTTTTTCCCTGTGCGTTACTGCCGCATATAACATTTGTGTCGGCGGTAAAGCTTACCGATGCACTGTCGAAATTTCTGAAATCGGTGAGGGTAATGCTTTTTACCTTCATATCAAACTACTCTGAAAACAAGATCGTTGAATTCGACGGCGTCTCCGCGGAAGATCTTTTTTCCTCTCTGAACGCAGACCTCTCCGTTGACCTTTACAAGACCTTCCTGTATGACCGATTTTGCAGACCCGCCGCTTTCGACGGCACCCGCAAATTTAAGCATTGAATCAAGCTTGATGAATTCGGTATTTATAGTTATATCGGTTATTTTTTTCTCCATTATTCGCCCTTCAGTCTCATCGGCATTACCATATACATAAATGAATCGCCTTCAACGGGGAGTATAAGCATCGGGGACACCGCGCCGTTAAAGCAAAGCTTTACCTTTTCGGTCTCGGTCGCTTTAAGTGCCTCGGTCAGATACTTTGAATTGAATCCTATCTCAAGTTCATTTCCCTCAAGAGAGCAATCGCAGCTGTCAAATGCCTTGCCCACTGCGGTAACGCAGGAGAAAATGGCCTCTCCCTTATGGAGATAACATCTTACCGGAGTATTAAGCTGATCGTTTATGACCAGCGATATTCTTTCGATTATGGAAACGATATCCCTTGCACTTACCGTCATAACGGATGAATATGAAGGACTCATTATCTTTTGATAATTGATGAACTCGCCGTCCATTATCCTCGATATGATGGTGTATCCGTTTACTGTTATCGAAAAATGCCTCTTTCCGACATTAAGGGTTATCTCTTTTTCTTCGTCTTTTACTATCTTGACCGCTTCGTTTACCGCCTTAGCCGCGGCGATGAAGGATATGCTGCCGTCATAGTTGAGCTTTTCTTTTCTTACCGCAAGACGGTATCCGTCAACACCGACTACCTTCAGCTCATTATTGTTTATATCAAAGAGGAGACCCGTGAAAACAGGCTTTACATTTTCCGAGGTGGCGACCGCAAAAACAGTCTGTCTTACAACATCCTTAAGCAGATCGCTCGGGATCGAAACACCCGTAGCCGAATCTACCTCGGGAAGTTCGGGAAAATCATTCGGATTCATACCCGATATTTCGAATACCGTGTTATTGCTTTCGATGCGGCAGACCATATTTTCGTTATCAGAAATACTTACTATCGAGCCCGAAAGCTTTCTCAGCATTTCACCGAATATTCTTGCATTGAGAACTATCCGTCCCTCGGTATATACCGTCGCTTCAAGATTCTTGGTCATTCCGAGTTCCAGATTGTATGCCGTCATTTTAAGGCATCCGTCTTTCGCGTCAAGATATATTCCCTCAAGCACGGGAATGGTCGCTTTTTGAGAGACCGCTCTTGAAAGATTCGCAACTGCTTCGCATAATTCCTGACGGTTTATGTTTATATGCATTTTCGTCACCTTTCTTTTATATAAAAAAGAATATATATACAGTAGTAACAGTAGTAGTGTTTATAATGTCAATAACTCCGTGAAGCCTTGTGATACGCCGATTTTCGGAAATTTTCGGTGTGGAAAAAAATTCAATAAATTGTTTATAAAATGACCTTTAAAAATGTTTTAAACGGTCCTGTTCAAAACTTCGTGTCAATTACTGTTCAAATGTTCAAAACTCGGCACAGTTATGTAAACTTTGTTAACCTCAAGCCGACGGACGTCAGGGTTGACTCCCGACAGCTTAATGGACAATCATTCCTTTAAGTTTGAAATAATATCGTTCACAAGCTTTTTCTGATAGGAATCCGTCGCCATTATTTCGTTCATTTTATCAATGGTATAAATAACGGTGGTATGATTGCGGTCAAACTCTCTTCCGATATCACTGTAAGAGAGATTAAGTGTCTTCCAGGCAACATATATCGCGACCTGCCTTGCAAGGGCAATTTCGGCGTTTCTTGATTTTGAAAGAATCTCATCCTTTGATACCGAATATGTGCGGGAGACCTCTTCAAGTATCCTGTCAACGGTTATCGGATCGGGAACTATATCCCTTACGACTTCCTTTATAAAGCTTTGCGCGACCGGCACGGTAATGTTTTCGTTGTTTATACTGACACACGCCTGCAGCTTTTTGACGACTCCCTCAAGCTGGCGGGTATTGTTTTTTATCTGCTCCGCAATATAAAAGACGACATTTTCGGGAATAGTGATTCCGAGCTGCCTTGCCTTACTGTTGATGATACCTACCCTTGTTTCAAAGTCGGGCGGATTTACATCCGCGAGCAAGCCGCTTTCAAACCTTGTCTTTATACGCTCGCTTAAGGACTGCATATCCTTGGGCGGACGGTCCGAAGTTACCACTATCTGTTTGTTCTGCTCGTAAAGAGCATTGAAGGTGTTGAAAAATTCCTCTTCCGTCTGTGTCTTGCCGGCAATGAACTGAATATCGTCTATAAGCAGCACATCAACGGTTCTGAACCTCTGATGAAGCTGAGCGGTCGTCTCGGTGTGTATTGCCTCTATAACTGCGTTCAGAAAGTTTTCGCAGCGGATGAATTCGATCTTAAGGTCGGGACGCTTTTCGGAAAGATAATTTTTGATAGCGAGCATAAGGTGGGTCTTGCCGACGCCCGAACTGCCGTAAATAAACAAGGGATTATATGTGTGGGAAGGATTGTTCGCAACGGCGAGACAGGCGGCGTGAGCAAACCTGTTTGACGATCCGACAACGAAATTGTCAAAGGTATATATCGACTCTATCGAGGTGGTCTTGGGATCGGCCTGCTCCTCCTCGGACTCATCGTTCTGCGTCACCGTGATCTCTATTTTCAAAGGCAGCCCCATAATATTGGTACAGCATTTTTCAAGGATATCCTTATAATAAGCGTCGACCGCCTGCTTCTTAAATGTGTTTGAAATACCTACTACGAGCTTGCCTTCCTGCATTTTTATGGGATATATATCCTTTACAAAAGCGGTATATCCGCAATCGGCAATGTAGTTTCTCGAATCTTCACAAACCGCTTTCCAAAGCTCGGCAAGTGAATTGATGTTCATTTTGACCTTCCTCCGTTCAAATACATTTTTTACATCAGAAAATTTGTTACAACAGGAAATTCCTTTCGTCGGACAACTCTGCGGCCGTTATCGGTCGACGATATTGCCCGAAGGTTCGGAATCTCTGCTTATTCTTCATTCTTTTTACTTTTTTGTTTTCTTCGGCGAATATCGGGACGGCAGGGTAGGGGTAACGGAAGATACGAGAGCGGGCGACGCGAACAGGTGTCGGACATTCCTATCATCCCGATACTTCAACCGAATTTTCATCTTGATCCGCCACGCCGATCTATCACACAGATTTATCATACCGATCTGTCACCCTATCGGGTATTCCCGAGCCGAAATAAACATACCGCGGCATTGTAATATAAATATATATAATATATTATCATATCTATATACGGATTTCAAGTGCCGCAGAGCATTTTTTAGTTATAAAACGGTTTTTAATGAAATAATGGTAAACTATCTTAACTCACCAAAAAGGCTTACAACATAAAATTTGTGCGGGTTTTATATTTTATAAGCGTAAATCGGCATATCAAAACCGACAGAGAACAGACTCCCGTAGGCTTAAGTAGGCGAGAGTAATCAAAACCGACTTGAAGCAAACCGACCGAAGGCGGCGCCGCCCACGCCGAAGGCGTGGCAAACGGGCATCGAAACTCTTTCGTTTTTAGAAAGTTCTGCTTTTTTATTAGGATGACATTCATTTATCGTACTACAGTGCCCGATTTGCGCCCTTCTGAAGGAGGGCGCGCGGCGCCGCCTTCGGTTCGGCTTGCTTCAAGTCGGACAGGCGGCAGGATTCAAATTATTCTCCTCATCTTAAACTCAGGTTACTTAAACCGAAAAAGCCCCACTTTTTTATTCCGTTTATTTACCTGCAGCAGCGCTTGCGGTATTAAAGCGAGAAATTCAACATTCCGGTTAAAAACCAAAATAAAAAAGCACCTGCGAAAGCAAGTGCTTTTTTTATGGTGACCCGGACGAGATTCGAACTCGTGTTACCGCCGTGAAAGGGCGGTGTCTTAGGCCACTTGACCACCGGGCCTTAAATGGTGGCGGTAATGGGACTTGAACCTATGACCTGCCGGGTATGAACCGGATGCTCTAGCCAACTGAGCTATACCGCCGTTTAAGTGACCGATTTATTATAATAAAACATTTTCGTTTTGTCAATAGTTTGCGAAGATTTTTTTAAAATATAATAATATCGGTCACATTTTCCCGTGAAATATGTCTAAAACAACCGCCCTCGGGAGGGGATAAAAGGACACTGAATATGCTTATTCTTCTTCGCTTTTAAGTCTTATGCCCGAGATCATTTCGGCGAGCTCACAGAGATCGTCATTGTTGTAAAACTCAATGTGCAGATTTCCCGATGTGCCGTTGCCCGTAACAGTTACCCGTCTTCCCGTTTCGCGCGCGACCGCAAGCTCTACTTCCTTGTAAAGAGTGCTCTTTTCTCTGCCGCCGCCCGACCGTTTGGGGCGGGAGGATGCCGATAACTTTTCTATCTCCCTTACCGATGCACCCCCTAAGGCAAGACGCAGACCTTCCTCACGCATCTCACCGTCGAGTGCCAGCAAAGCACGCGCGTGACCAGCGGATATCTTACCTTCTTCAAGGGCAGCCGACTCTTCTTTATTAAGACCGAGCAAACGGAGAGCATTTGCCACCGCGGGACGGGATTTTCCGACCGTTGCCGCGACCTCCTCCTGCGTCAGACCGTATGTATCTATCAATGCCTTGTAACCCCTTGCCTCTTCAAGGGGACTCAGGTCTTCGCGCTGGAGATTTTCTATGAGCGCCGTCTCGGCGGTCTCCCTGTCATCCATATCGCGCACAACGACGGGAACTCGTTCAAGACCCGCTTCTCGGCAGGCGCGCCAGCGCCGCTCACCCGCGATTATCTGATAACGGCCGTTGCTCATAGACCTCACAACGATCGGCTGAATGAGTCCGTGCTGTCTTATACTCTCGGCAAGCTCGCTTATTGCCGACGGATCAAATGTCTTTCTCGGCTGATCGCGGTTGGGTTCGATTTCCGATAATCTTACCGTCAGCTCTCCGCGGCTTTCCTCCGAATTGTCATAAAAAAGAGCGTCGAGACCCTGTCCGAGCCCTCCTGTTTTCTTTGCCATATTTATGCCCTCCTGTTGCGCTTTAAAAATTCGGCGGCAAGATCCGTATATGCCTCGGCACCCTTGCTTTTACCGTCGTAATACTGTATCGGCTTCCCGTAACTTGGGGCCTCCGAAAGGCGAACCGAGCGGGGGATAACCACTTTATATAGTTTATTTTCAAAGAATTTCTTTATCTCAACCACAACTTGTTGTGTCAGGTTGAGACGGCCGTCATACATTGTAAGCAGGACCCCCTCAAGCTCAATATAGGGGTTGTACAACCGCTTGATCGACCTGACTGTCGACATAAGCTGAGACAGTCCCTCAAGGGCGTAATACTCGCACTGGATGGGAACAAGGATGCTGTCGCTTGCCGTCAGGGCGTTTATTGTGACCAGTCCGAGCGACGGGGGACAGTCTATAAATATGTAGTCATAGGAATCTTTGACCGGGGCAAGAGCCTTTTTGAGTTGTTGCTCTCTGTCTTTTTCAAAAGATGCCAGCTCTACTTCGGCACCCGCCAGCTGCATATTACAGGGAATAATATCCACATTGCGGAAAGCGGTCTTTATGATGGCAGATGAAGCCCCCGCGTTTCCGCATAAAAGATCATATGAAGAATACGCGATCTCCCTTTTTGAGATGCCGTAGCCGCTTGTACTGTTGCCTTGCGGATCGGCGTCCACAAGCAAGACTTTTTTGCCTTTGATGCCGATTGCCGATGCAAGATTTACGGCAGTGGTCGTCTTGCCGACACCGCCCTTTTGATTGACCACAGAAATAATTTTTCCCAAACAGAATTCCCCTCCCGAAGCAACAAAAGCGAAGCAGGCACCGACCGAAAAGATTGCAGCCGCAGTGTCTGCAGCCTGCATGACCTAAACGGAGCCTCCGCAAGTAAATTGTGGTATATTTGTTGTCTTATTGTTCATTCGAATTATTCTCGCTTACCTACCATTATATCCTATTTTTTTATCGGTGTAAAGAAGAAGCTTTATCGGTAAAAAATTTTTTCTTTTAAGAGGACTGCACAAACGAGGAAATCAACGGACGGCTTGCCGATAGGCAGACAAAATGTTTCATGTGAAACAAAAAGTGCAAGCGAGCGATCGGTTGCTCGCTTGCGGGGTTTTTCGCTGCGGTGCGTGAGGGGGGGTCATCCGGACAGAGTAACCAAGGAGCATCGCGCCGAGGGGGAGCCTTGATGATTATCAAACCGAATGTTTCACATGAAACACATACATTATTATGTGTATATATTACACCCTCCCGCCCGTGTCTGTCCTATTGACTGACTGACGGGATCGTTCGTCTGCCGACGGCAATGCTATTTCATTTTAGGTCGTGCAACAAGAGAGGTCAAAAGCGCGAACACTATCGCAGCCGTTATTCCTCCCGCGGTGGCGGTAAGTCCTCCCGTAAGAATTCCCAAGGCGCCTTGTTCGGATATTGCCTTAACGACTCCCTTGGACAGGGTGTACCCGAAGCCGGTAAGGGGAACGGTCGCCCCCGCGCCCGCCCATTTAACAAGAGGTTCATACAAGCCTGCCGCTCCGAGGACTACTCCCGACACCACATAGGTAACGAGTATTCTTGCCGGTGTAAGCTTTGTAAGGTCGATAAAGAGCTGACCGATCACACAGAGCGCACCGCCCACGAGAAACGCCTTAAGGCAGGAAATAAAGAGTTCCGTAACAGATCACTCACTTTCTCCGTTTTTTATCTTTGTGCGAATAAACAGTTTTGTAAATTTTTTGAAATCAAAAGGAATGACGGGATAAAGATACCCTCTGCCGCCCAGAGTACGGGTGCCTATTAAGACCGCAAGCATTATTGCGGTGCCGATGACGAATCCCCAATATGAGAAGATCTGCACGAATATCAGCAGCATAAGTCGGGCGAATTTCATTGCATAACCCATTTCGTAGCTCGGCTGCGCATAGCTTGTTATTGCGACAAAGGCGCCGTACATTATCGTATCGGGGACGAACCACCCTGCCGACACCGCGAATTCCGACAACAACAGACCTCCGATTATACCGAGCGAGCTTGCCATTGAAGTCGGGGTGTTTATCGAAGCGAGCTTCAAGCCGTCAACGAGAAGCTCAAGTATGAGAAACTGTTCGAGCAACGGCATCGTCGTGCTTTCCCGTATATATAAAAAGTCAAGCCAATGGGGAAGATAGTCAATATGAAGATTATAGAACAGAACGATAGGTGTAAGGTAGACGGTCAGGAATGAGACGATCATTCTTACGCAGCGTACGAAGCTGCCCGTGACGGGCGGGAAGTAATAGTCGTCCACCTCTTTCCAGAAATCGGCGAATGAGGTGGCAAAGAGCATGACCGAAGGAGAGTTGTCCATTATAAGTGCCACTCTGCCCTCAATTATACAGGCGCTCGCATAGTCGGGGCGCTCGGTAAATTTGATCTTCGGGAGCGGATTAAAGAATTTTGTCGGTACCAAAAGCTCCGAAAGGGCCTGCGACGTCAGGGCGACGCCTTCGACATTTATCTTTTGCAGGCGCTTTTTAAGCAGTTCCACCTGCTTTTCGGAAGCGGCGCCCTCAAGGTAACAGATCGCGACATCCGCTTTTGATATCTTGCCTATCTGCATATATTCCATTTTGAGCCGCGGATCTCGTATTCGCCGTCTTATCAGGGTGGAATTGCTTACAATAGCTTCGACGAAGGAATCCCTTGAGCCTCTGAGCGAGCGGTCCTTTTCCGGTTCGGTTATGCCTCTCATAGGGTACGTCCGAAGGTCAATCTCAAGTGCATCGGAAAAGCCGTCCATTACCAGGATCGACTGCCCGCAGAGGACCTTGTCCACTATCGAAGGGTAGTCGCTTACCACTCCCGTTTCGGCATAGGAGACAAAACGGTCGGAAAAGTCCTGCATATTCCGAACGGTGTCAATATCGCTTTTTTTGAGCTTTAAGAGGGTATCGAGCAATCGCTGGGCGACGGCGTCCTTACAAAAACCGTCGACCGTAAATAACGCGGCTCGTTTTTCCCCGATAACAAGGGTCTTGTTTACTATATCAAAGTTGTCGTCGGTGTAAAGCTCTTTATTTATGCGCTTTACATCCACTTCATAAATACCGGTCATATCCGACCTCCCGAATCACCGTGATGACTGTTTTGCCGGAGCCGACGGGCGACATTGTTCAACTTCCGTTTTCCCGACGGCCTGCAGCTTTATGAAAATATTCTGTCCCCGATTGCTTAATTTATCCGCGAAAGGCATATATATCTAAAAGGGTGATGATATTGAGGGGAATTGTTTTTATAAAAAATACGGTCATTCTTACACTGACCTCGCTGATCTTACGCACGGTCGGGATGATATTCAAGGTCTGGGTGTCCGCGCGGGTCGGAGCGGAGGGAGTCGGACTTTATCAGCTCATAACTTCGGTTTACATATTTGCCGCTACATTTGCATCTACCGGGATATGCACGGGTGTTACAAAACTTATATCGGAACAAAGCGGACTGACTGCCGCGGGAGCGTCGCAGATATTGAGAAAGTCCGCCGTTCTTACGGTCGCAGCGTCGGCGGTGATCGGGTCCGCGGTCTATTTTTCCGCCGATTTTATTGCCGCCCGATTGCTGATGGATATAAGAGCGTCCCTTTCGCTCAAAATACTCTGTTTTTCGCTCCCGTTCAAGGGAACGGCTGCTTGCATAAAGGGGTATTTTTATGCAAGGCGAAAGAGCGGGAGCCCCGCTGTATCCCAGTTGTTTGAGCAGGCGGTCAGGATAGGTGTGATAGTTTTCTTTGTGGGCAGCTTTGCGGGAATGGGACTGAATATGGCGGTCGCGGCAATACTGATAGGCGACACGGTCTCGGAGGCTGCCTCGTTCATATACCTTTATATTTCCTTTTTAAGAGATAAAAAAACACTGCCCTCAAAGGGAGGGCTGCCGAAGGGGGTATACAGAGGGCTGATAGGGGTTGCATTGCCGACGGCGGGCAGCAAATATGTCACATCGGGTCTTCATACCGCCGAAAGTCTGATAGTTCCGTCGCAGCTTACTCTTTTTACATTTTCGCGGAGCGAGAGCGTGGCGCAATACGGAATGCTCAAAGGTATGGCGCTGCCGCTTCTGTTCTTTCCCGCGGCGTTTTTGGGGGCTGCATCCATAATGCTTATGCCCGAAGTGGCGGAAGCTGCGGCAAAAGGACAGGAGCGAAAGGTGAGGGAGACGGTATCAAAATCGATCGACACCACCCTTGTCATATCGATCTTTCTTGCCGCCGTATTTTTCACGAATTCCGATCTGTTGGGAAGACTCTTCTTCGGGAGCGAAGAGGTGGGATATATGATCCGTATCCTGGCGCCTATCGTTCCGTTTATGTATCTTGAAAGTGTTGCCGACGGGATGTTGAAAGGTCTCGGTCTTCAGAATTACTCCTTTATATATAATGTATCCGATTCGGTCATACGGATAGCGCTTGTGATGATACTGGTCAGGCGATACGGTATGACGGGATTTCTCGGTGTGATGATCATAAGTAACTGCACCACCTCTACATTAAATGTAAGGAGACTCCTCAAATCGTCAAACACGCCGCTTAATATCAAAAACGGTATAATCAAACCTCTGGCAGCCGCGGCTGCGGGTAGCGTTGCCGCGTCATTCGCCGTCTCGGGCACGGGGATCGACGGCTGGTGGGGTCTGATTGCCGCGGTTATAATTCAGGGGGCGTCTTTTGCGGCGGTCATGCTTGTGACAGGAGGAATTAACGGCGCAGCCGTCTTTAATGCCGCCTCAGAGGCGGTGTACCTTGCAAAGAAAAAGCACTCCCGTTCCCGTAACGACAGGAGAGTCTGCGCGAAAGCGAAGAGAAGCCCGGCAGGTACGGAAAGAAGTCGAGCGGATAAAGAGAGAGGAGGTGCGGGTGCAGACGGGCGAAAAAGAGCGGGATGAGAAGGGCTTCCGACACCGAGAGGTGCCGAGAGTCGGTCGGTCTCGGTCTTGATGCGGCGGGATCGGAATCAAGGGGGTACGGGTTACGGCGGCGGGGCAGGGCAGCGGGGGGAGCGATGCCGTCGACGGTCGGAGCACGGGGCAGCGCCGCGCCGCGCGCGAAGTGCGCGGCAAACGGGAAGGGGCGGGGCCAAGCGTCGGTTTTAAAATGGAGGACGGAAGAGGTGGGCAGAGCATCGGTCGATTCGGCCGCCTGCAGCCCCTTCCCGTTCGGGCGACCCGTTTACGGGTCGCCGCGGCGCTGCCCTACGGAGGTCGCATGAAAGCCTTCGTTCGGTGCAAACCCTTGCCCGCCGTCGCCGCCGCCCACCTTCACGGTCACTGCTATTACCGCCACCCGCTGCAGTCTGCCGTTACTTGCCGTTTCTGTGCCCTCTGTGGCGGTCTCTGCCGTCACAGTCACCGCCGCCCTGTTGCCCGTCGCCGTCGCCGCCGAGACAGAAGAGAAACGAGAAAAAAGTGCGGTTTTAAAAATCTAAAAGAAAAAAATAATAAAAAGGTATTGACAAATCATTATAAATGAATTATACTGTTATCAGTAAAGATTACTGATAAGGAGCTGCAAATGAAACGCTTTTCCCCGCAAAGGCAGGCAGTATATGATGCCGTTGCGTCCACCACATCACATCCGACCGCCGAATGGGTATATCAGTCGGTAAGAAAAGAAATACCGAGAATAAGCCTCGGCACGGTCTACAGGGATCTTGCGGATCTCAAGTCCGACGGCAGACTGATAGGATTTTCGGATGAGTCCGGCGTAGAACACTTTGACGCCAGAACGGAACCGCATATCCATTTCAAGTGTACCGTGTGCGGAGAGGTCTCGGATGTTCTTGAGGTGAATACCGAGGAGGCGGACAGGCAGGTCGAAGCCCTTACGGGTGCCGACATCAACACATCGGTCTATCTTTATTTCGGAAAATGTAAAAAATGTAAAAACTAAATAATTAAAACGGAGGAATGAAAAATGAAAAAGTTTGTTTGTCCTGTTTGCGGATATGTTTATGAGGGAGAAGTCCCGCCGGCACAGTGCCCTGTTTGCAAGGTGGACGGTTCTAAATTCAAAGAGGTGACCGAAGATAAGTCATGGGCTGCAGAGCACGAGATCGGCATCGCCAAAGGAGTGGACGCAAGGATCGTTGAAGGACTCCGCGCAAACTTCGAGGGCGAATGCAGCGAGGTCGGAATGTACCTTGCAATGGCAAGAGCAGCACATCGTGAGGGATATCCCGAGATCGGTCTTTACTGGGAGAAAGCCGCTTACGAGGAGGCGGAGCACGCTGCAAAATTTGCCGAGATGCTCGGCGAGGTCGTGACCGCATCGACCGAGAAGAACCTTCGTATGCGCGTTGAGGCGGAAAACGGAGCCACCGCCGGCAAGACCGAGCTTGCAAAGCTTGCCAAGGAATTGGGGCTTGACGCGATCCACGATACCGTCCATGAAATGGCGCGTGATGAAGCCCGACACGGCAAGGCTTTTGAGGGTCTTCTGAACAGATACTTCAATAAATAATTCAAATTGAATATCGACAGGGGCGCTTGTAGTTCAATATCGGTTTCATTTATGAGTGCTTTTGTGAGCGAAGAGCGGTTCGACCAAGGTCGAACCGCTCTTCATTTGTCTGCACACCCAAAACGAGGGGGACGGGTTTTGCGGCGGCAGAGGGCGGGCACGGGGCAGCGCCGTGCCGCGCGCGAAGCGCGCGGCAAACGGTAAGGGGCAGGGCCGAGCATCGATTTTAAAAAGGAAGAAGGAAGAGGCGGGCAGAGCGTCGGTCACTTCAACTGCGGGCAGCCCCTTACCGTTCAGGCGACCCGTAAACGGGTCGCCGCGGCGCTGCCCCTAAAGCCGCACGAAAGCCTTCGGACGGCCGCCGCCTGCTATTGCCGGTCGCCGATTATTCTGTTGTCAGCTGCTCCCCGCCTGCGGTCCGCTGCTGCCCTTTGCCGCCTGTCTCTCGTCATCGGCAGCTTGTCGTTATCTGTCGTTTGTTGCGGTCCGACACCGCTTACCGCCTGCCGACAAGCAGCAATGCCGCCCACTCGCTGCCGCCGGCCGCCCACCGTCCTCTGCCTGTAGCCCGCTGCCTGCCGTTCGCCGCCTGTTGTTCGCCGTCCGCTTTTGCATCAGCGGGGCAGGCATATGGTTATTAAGCCCGATCGTTAAGTCTGATCATCACTGTAAAAGGATATGTACTATAAATCGACATATTTCGATTGACATATTTTGTGCCCGCAGGTATAATATGGTTGGGTTGGGTTGCCGTCAGAGGCACACCTTTCCCAATCATAAGGAATGGGATGTCGCGTAGGGGCGCGATCCCGTTATAAAAACAAAGGAGAGTAATCATGAAAAAACTGATTTCGGCTGTTCTTGCGGCTTCCGTAGCGATCTCGATGCTCGTCTTCGGAACAACGACAGCAAGCGCGGCAAAGAAAAATTATTGTAAGGATTTTGAAGTCCTTTCCTGGTTCCTTCTTATATCCGAGGGCAAAACCGAGTTCGCGCCTGCTCTTGCGGTCGAGTGGACTATCTTTAATTATAAAGATGATGACGCGTTCTTGGGAAGTTGGGACGAAACAAGCGGCACCGTGACCGCGGATGACAACGGTAATTGCATGGCATATCCCGCCGACAAGCTGAACGGGCTTGCAGAGAAGCTTATGAAGCTTAACGGAAGCCTTTCCGACCTCATTAAAAACAATCCCGACAAAGACTCAGCTTATAGATATGATGAGAAAAACGGTCTGATCGCCGAATTGGGTGGCGGCAAGGGCAGTTCATACATGTATCTCGTCTGCGGTTATACGGAGAACGGCGACGGAACCTATAATGTATATTATCAGGGCACCGAGCAGGACACAAGCCGTTACGCAACACTTGAAGAGCTGGCAAAGGACAAAGACAAGGTCGAGGCTCTCGTCTACCTTGAAGACGAAGAGTATGTTGCATATACCTACGATGAGGTCATAAAGAACAAGACGAACAAAGATTTTCTTGACAACCTGATCTGCATAATGTACAAGGACTACAAGAAGGTCGTCACCTCGGTCGGAAATGACGGCATCGTAAAAATAATTTCGTTCGGCAAGGCTGACAAAGTGCCTGCGCAAGATGAAATGATCACTCCCATAATCGGTGTGGAATACAATACAGGCGACAGCATCACCGTTGACGGCGATCAGGCTTTCCCTGCAGATACGGTTATCACCGCCGAGATCATCAAGGACGGCGAGACCGTGGATACGGTAAAGACCGCTCTTAAAGATGTTATAAAGAAAGACGGCAGAATGCTGATATTCGACATCACTGCCATGCATCACAACGAGCAAATCCAGCCCAACGACGGCAAGGTCAAGGTCACGATCGATGTGCCCGAAGATTTCTCACTTGAGGGACTGAAGTTGTTCTATGTTTCACATGACGGTGAAAAAGAAGAGCTCGAAATTACCGTTGACAAGGCAAACCGCAAGGTGATCACCGAACTTGAGCACTTCAGTGTTTATGTGCTTTACGGCGAGTATGCCCCTCCGAAAAACGGAGATGACGGCAGCGTGACCGCAGTGGCAGTCATGGCGGCGTTGTCAGCGGCAGCGATCGCGGTTCTTACTCTCATAGAGAAAAAGAGGAGCAGAGCATAAGGGTCTCTGTGATAACGGCACGCGTCGGCGTGCGGCAAAGCAGTTTTTGAATAATAACGGTGAGAATCGCCGCTCCACATGGTGACTCTTGATCTGTTTAATGTTAAAGCCGACGGGCTGCGGGGAATCACTCTCGCGAGCCCGGAGGGGGAGTTGCCGAGTCAAGGCAGCTCCCCTGTTTTGTTTGTAGGCATTGAAAAGTGCACTCAGCTTGCGGGAGCCGCGCCGCGCTCGGAGAGCGCGGCAAAACGGGCAGGGTTTTATTTGCCGACGGGCGTAAAAAGTGCGGCGAGACGGACAGTGAATGTCATTCAGGATCGGGAAGCGCCCGTTTTGCGTGACCCCCGACGGGGGTCGCGCGGCTCCCGATTTTCACCCGTGATGTGGCGGCTCGTTCCCGTTCCGTGCCCACTCTGAGCCAACTCTGTACCCGCTTGTGCCCGCCTGCGCCGATCAGGGCTCCCGCCCCGGATTCCCGCTACGGCTTCGCCCGGCGGACGGATCCGTCCGCCGAACACCTCCCGACAAAGATAAAAAAAGAGCAAAAAACAAAAATGCGAGGGCTCGTAAATGAAAATCAGATGCTTATCGGTGATCGCCGCGGCAGCTGTGCTTATCTGCCTGTGCGGCTGCAAAAGCGCAATAAATACACCGTCGTCCGACAAAAGCGATTCCGCGGATACAGAAAATGTTCCCGAGCAGTGCCGTACATATTATAATTATAAAGAGCTGAGCGTTATTGCCCCGAAGGACAGTAAACTGCCGATAGCGTCGGATGCTCATCGCGGTTCCCCCGATTGTCTCGGCGTTTGGTATCGAGGCGAGTACGGCGACATAAAGTCCTCGGGCTCTGAAAACGGATATACCTTTGCGGAGCTTACCGAGAAAAAGGCGACCGAAGCGGGCGATTACGGGCGCTTTCAATGGAACGGCGAAAGGTATCACTGCATTCATGTAACGGCTAAGGACAGTTTTATTCCTAACATCTGCAGCTCCTCGGGCGGCATTCTGTGGCTTGAGCTGGAGGGCGATTGTTTTGCCGATGACGGCACTGCGGAGGGTGCGCATTTTGTCGGGTTCGATACGGTCATAATAACGGGAAGCGGCAAATTGAGAATGAAGCAGGGGATAGACAGCGGCGTCGGAGCGCGCCCGTTTCCTTCGCTGATAATTGACGGAGCGGAGATTGAGTGCCCGTCGGTCACCCTTACAAAAAACACCGACAGCGACGGCACTGCAAACCTCATCTTGCTCGGCGGCTCTCTTGAATGCGACACCTTGATCGCAAACGGAGATGTATGCACGGCGGACGGCGAACTTGACATCGATACGCTTGTAAACGGCGTCAGACTGGTATGCCGCGGCGGAAAGACCGAAATATCGGACGGATGGGGCTTTGCCGAAGATTATGACGGGAAGATCGTTTCGACCGTCATACTTTCAGGCGGCGAACTGGAGATAGACACCTTTGTTGACGAAAGCACCGACTTCAAGCTTTGGAAAGGCAAGATCACCGGCAAGGGGCTGAGCAATATGAAAGGGCTGGAGATACTCGGAAGCGGCGTGACTGTGACGGATACATTAAAATAGGGAAAGGGCAACTCCTTCGCGCTCGCCCTCGCGCCCACCGCGGCACTCCCGCGCCGCGACGGGCGCCTCAACTCTCATCCCCACTCATCCCGGCATAAGACCGACAAACCCACCTCGCGCCCGTCGCGGCACTTTCGCGCCGCGACGGGCGCTTTTTCTCCCTCCCTCCGCCCGTCCGCACCCCCCTGTCGGCATAAATATCCCCCGCCTTGCCCGGATAAACCGTAATTAAATACATATAAATATGTATATATCTCTTCGGCACTCTTGATTTTTCTCCGCCGTTGCATTAAAATAGATGTGTAAAAAAATCAAGGAGGAACCTTACTATGTTGGTTTCGGCAAAAGAAATGCTTACAAAAGCAAAAGCGGGAAAGTATGCGGTCGGACAGTTCAATATCAACAACCTTGAATGGACCAAGGCAATACTGCTTACTGCTGAAGAGCTTAAGTCCCCCGTTATACTCGGTGTCTCCGAGGGCGCGGGAAAGTATATGTGCGGATATACCACCGTCGTCGGAATGGTAAAGGGCATGATAAACGAGCTCGGAATAACCGTTCCGGTAGCCCTTCATCTCGATCACGGCTCGTATGAGCACGCTAAAAAATGTATCGAGGCAGGATTTTCATCCGTTATGTTCGACGGTTCGAAATATCCGATAGCCGAGAATATCGAAAAGACAAAAGAACTCGTGGAAATAACCGGAAAGCTCGGCATATCCCTTGAGGCGGAAGTCGGCGCTATCGGCGGCGAAGAAGACGGAGTTATCGGCGGCGGAGAGGTCGCGGATCCCGAAGAGTGCAAAATGATCGCGGATCTCGGCGTGACAATGCTCGCAGCCGGAATCGGCAATATTCACGGTAAATACCCCGAAAACTGGCAGGGACTTCGCTTCGATGTCCTTGAGAAGATCAGCAACCTCACAGGGGATATGCCCCTCGTCCTTCACGGCGGCACAGGCATACCTGCCGATATGATAAAGAAGGCGATCTCACTCGGAGTGTCAAAGATAAATGTCAATACCGAGTGCCAGCTCGCTTTCGCTGCAGCGACCCGTAAGTATATCGAAGAGGGCAAGGATCTTGAAGGTAAGGGCTTTGATCCCCGTAAACTCCTTGCTCCCGGATTTGAGGCTATCAAGGCAACCGTTAAGGAAAAAATGGAACTTTTCGGATCGGTAAACAAGGCTTAATTTTCCGAAAATTTCATAACATGACGCAAAAAGCGGCGGTTTTCCGATGCGGAAGATCGCCGCTTTCTTTGTAAATTGCCCCTCAACACCCCGCCGAAACGGCATATATTGTGGACTTGTCCTCGGGGCTGCACAAGGCAGAAAAAAACCTTAAAAAATCGCAAAAAAACTATTGACATCGGCAGTCTCGTGTGATAATATAATTGAGCGCCCTAAACGGGGGATAACGCGAGATAGAGCAATGGACCTTGAAAATTAAACAACGAAAAAAGGACCCGAAAATA
>CAKRVQ010000002.1 GCA_934408795.1 uncultured Eubacteriales bacterium | reverse complement strand
GCCCTGCGCCTGCCGTTTGCCGCGCCTTCGGCGCGGCGCGGCTCCGCCTCCACACGGTTTCACCGCCCCCGCTTTTCCGACTGTTGACAAACCGACCGAGGCGTGATAGAATTAAACCGTTGAAACGCAATGACGGGAAAGAGTAGCATTTCTTAAGCCCTAAAGAGAGCAGCCGGTCGGTGAGAGGCGCAGGGTATCGGAATGTGAATACCTCCCCGAGCGGTGCTCCGAAAGCAGCTTTTCGTATGTTGTCGGGTTCGTTGTTTTTCATAAGGACAATTCGATTATCAACTCGGTATCGGGACGCGCCCTGTATCCTTATATAAGTATAAGGTAAAGGGCAAAAGCGGACTCCGGGCGAAAAGGTTGCCGTGTAGGCAGCAACGGCTTCCGCCGTTATACGGATCGGGTGTTTCACCCACTGAGGTGCGGATCTGCGAAGCTCCGCGCAAAACAAGGTGGTAACGCGGGTAATTCCGCCCTTGAAGACTTTATGTCTTCGGGGGCTTTTTATTTTTCCCAAAGGCAGATCACTGTTTTTCCCTCTTGTCTCATCTGCCCGCAGGCAAGGCGAATTAAAAACGCCGAGGGAGACGCGGACGGAAGGAAAAGGGAAAGGAAAAAAGAAAAGAAAAGAACAGAAAAGTAAGGAAAGGAAACTCAGGAAAAATGCAGATTTACGAAGAACTGAAAGCAAGGGGTCTTATCGCCCAGGTAACAAACGAAGAAGAGATACGCGAAATGGTAAACGCCGGAAAGGCAAAGTTCTATATCGGCTTTGACTGCACGGCAGGCAGTCTCACCGCCGGTCACTTCATGGCGCTCACTCTTATGAAGAGACTTCAGATGGCGGGCAATCAGCCAATTGCCCTTATCGGCGGAGGAACGACGATGATCGGCGATCCTTCGGGAAGGACCGATATGAGGAAGATGCTGACCCGTGAGGATATTGAGCATAACGCCGCCTGCTTTAAGCGCCAGATGGAGAAATTCATCGAGTTCGGCGAGGGCAAGGCGCAAATGGTCAACAATGCCGATTGGCTGCTGAACCTCAATTATGTCGAGCTGCTCCGCGATGTCGGCGCCTGCTTCTCGGTCAACAATATGCTGCGCGCCGAGTGTTACAAGCAGCGTCTTGAGAAAGGTCTGTCATTCCTTGAATTCAACTATATGATAATGCAGTCATACGACTTCTATCATTTGTTTAAGGAATACGGATGCAATATGCAGTTCGGCGGAGACGATCAGTGGTCGAATATGCTCGGAGGCACCGAGCTTATCCGCCGCAAGCTCGGAAAAGACGCTCATGCAATGACGATAACCCTTTTGACCGATTCACAGGGCAAAAAGATGGGCAAGACGGCGGGTAACGCCGTATGGCTGGACGCCGACAAGACCTCGCCGTATGAGTTCTACCAGTATTGGAGAAATGTTGACGACAGTGATGTCATTAAATGTATTCGTATGCTGACATTCCTTCCGCTTGAACAGATAGAGGAAATGTCAAAGTGGGAGGGCAGCAGTCTCAACACCGCAAAAGAGATCCTCGCATATGAGCTCACCAAGACCGTACACGGTGAGGACGAAGCGTCGAAGGCAAGAGAAGCGTCAAGAGCGCTCTTTGCGGGCGGCAGTTCGGCATCAGCACCGGAGCACGCTGTCACCGAAGCCGATTTCACCGACGGACGTATTGATATTCTGTCGCTGCTCACAAAGTCGGGGCTCGTCACCTCCCGCTCGGAAGCCCGCCGCGCAGTCGAGCAGGGCGGAGTCAGCGTCAACGGTGAGAAGGTTGGCGACATAAAAGCATCCTACGCTGCCGAAGATTTTCAAAATGACTTCCTGCTCAAGAGGGGCAAAAAGAGCTTTGCAAAGATTGTTATCGGCTGAGCGGGATCGTCGGCCGAGTGTCAGACCGATCACCGCTTAATATGATGACGGAGTCGAGCTCTGCCGCCTGTCGGCTTACCCGACGCAGCTGACACAAGACCCCCATAAGCCTAAAAATGATAAAGCGAAACCTCATAAGATAAATTAAAGATCAGATGCCGTTTATTCTCCCTGCCTTTCCCCTTATGGCAGCGAGAACAAACGGCATCTTCTTTTTTAATGGTTTTAATAATCCTTACCGACACGCGCACCCAAGCCCGCACGGACAACAATCCGACCGAAGGGCAGCGCCGCGCGCCCTTCCGAGGAAGGGCGCAAAACGGGCGACAGGGTACGGCAAATATAATGCCGCCTCGCCGAAAAAGCAGGGCTTTTGAAAATGCCGGTCTATCGGTGCCCGTTTGCCGCGCCTTCGGCGCGGGCGGCGCTGCCCTTCGGTCGGATTGTTGTTTTTAGGTGATCGGGCGCGGTCTCTGCGGTACATCATCTTATACTGCCCGTGGGGGTCTATCGGACGCGGGCGACGGTTTGGGTTTTCGATTCCTTGTCTTGTGTGCTCGGCCGTTCGGTCGCAGGCCGAAAATTGCCCGACAGGCATACGGCGGTAGGTGAGGAGATAAAAGGCAAATGGCGCTATAGAGCGCCGACGACCGACATATCGCCCTTCAGGGGCGGGGATGGGCAACTCGCGACCGATAACCGTGCGGCGCCGCGCGCCCCGCCGGGGCGCGCAAGCGGGCGGCGGTGGGTATCTGATATTTCGGCGTCGCTTTTTTCTTTTTGCGCACCTTGCGGTCTCGGCATTTTTTCGCCGCCCGTTCGGACGCGCTTCGCGCGTCGCGGCGCCGCACGGGATCGCGGGCTTGATGAATATATTCTTTTCCTCCCCACCCCACGACAGGAGAGAGGCGACAAAAATTTGCGGACGGGGCGGTTCCCGAAAATAGGGAACCGCCCCGCCCGCAAGCGCTGTTATTACCGTTCTCTGTTCGATCTTTTCCGACTGCCCCTTTGCCTGCCTAACGATGACTGTCCGATGCGGATGCGTCGGGGTCAAGCGCGGCAAAGACATCCGTGGGTCTGAATACAAAGGTACACTTTTTGTCGCCGAAATGCTGAACTATTTTTATCTTATCGGTACAGTCGGAAACCGACATGTCGTGCGGGAGTGTTATGAAAAGGACGCCTCCCGTCTCTCGTTCACCTGAGCTGATGCTGACCTCTAAGGGACTCTTATTCACGGTGCATACCGTTTCCCCCGGTGCCGGAAAGCTTTCGGGGTATATTATGTTAACCGACAGTATTTCCCCCGTTGATCCGTCCGCCGTGCAGTACCAGCTTTCGCCGCTCTTGCTTTCAATATCGGAAAGCACCGCGACAACGCCGTTGCCGAGGTCTTCCCCTCTCACCCATCCCGATACCTTTTCTCCGCAGCTGCACAACATAACCGTCATAAAAAGCATCGCGGTGATCGATAATAGTGATTTTTTCATAACGATTGACTCTCCCGTTTTCCCCTATTCTGCCGCAATCCGATGCAGCAGTTGAGACAGTATCTTCGGTTGTCAGACGCCCGCCGTGCCGTCGGCTCACTCCTGTCAACTGCCCATGTCGGGCCGCATCTGTCGGACTGCATCTGTCAGGTTTCATCTCTCGGGTCGCTCACCCGTTTATTCTGCCCTTTGTCGGACCGCAGCTGCCGAATTCTCATTCATCTTATGTTCCTTATCACACTTTATCATATTCCCGTCTTACAGTCAATATGTCCTTGCGGGGTTCTTACATTCGGGCACCGCCGCGCCGCGCGCGAAGCGCGCGGCAAACGGGCAGACCGTGCAGGTGAAAGATCAGCTGGTTTTTTCAAAGGAAAAGAGCAGAACCCCCTCCCGCAATGAGCCTCGGCACGGTCTGCCCGCATCCGCGCCCTCCCGACGGGAGGGCGCGCGGAGGTGCCCGAAGAATTGGTAAAGGGCGGGTGAGCGAAAGCATAAAGCGGCGACCCGCAATAACGAAGAGATCTTGCTTTTAAAAGGGGTGACCGCCCCTGCCCGTGGGTGAACGGGTAGGGGCGGTCGGGGGATTGGGGATGAATATGGGTGGGTATTTACAGACGCTTTGTATGCTTTTCGGTTTGCCGCTTCATCGGTGTTTTTTATCGTTTTGACCGACAAATTACGGCGTCACCGTTCACATACTCAGCGGTAGCTGTCTGTTATAAGATGCCGCTGCGGGTGACTTTCCTGCTTTTACGGTGAATTCCACCGTGTCGTCATGCTCGCTTGTCACACTGCTGACAACATATCCCGCTTCTCTCATTACGGCAACCACGCGATTAAAACTGTTAAGGAAGAATCTCACATCACCGACCGCGACCTTGTGGGGGGGTTTACGCGTGGGGACGGTGTCTTCCCTCGCTCTTTCGCGGGGATTTTCATTTTGATCGTCGGCTCTGCTTACCCGAGTGCTTTCGTTTAACAGGCTCCCGCGCACGCTATCGTCATACTTTAACAACCCGAGAAGCTTTGCAAGCTCATTGCGGCTCACCCCGAGCCTGCCTGCGATCTCACAACTTGACATATTGTAATCTCGCATTGCATCGCTGATCTTTTCAGCAAGCAAAAACGGATCTGTATCGCTGCGGTGAATGTTTTCGGTCAACTTCATCACGGTGCGGGCTTTATCATCAGCCGAGACCAACAGACACGGCAGCTTTCTCATGCCTGCCGCAACGCAGGCGCGGTATCTGCGATGACCGCATACCAGCTCATATCCGAAGGCTCCCCTTCGCACGGTGAGCGGGCAAAGCAGTCCGTTATGCCTGATGCTTTCGGTCAGACCCGATATGTCGGACTTGTCCTTTTCGGACATCCGTATTTCGCTCGGATCAAGGTATATCAACCTGCGTTTCGCTTCTGCACCGACAGATCTTTTAAGCATCTTTTGCTCTCCTTTTCTTCCCACGATTAGATTATAATGCCGTCCCCGGGGAAGTGCAAGAAAAAGCGTACAAGAAAAGCGGACAAGTTTTCGTCCGCTTCATCCGTTCATAATGGAAATTTTGAAATTTTAGCGCTGTTTCGGGGATATAATGTCGGAGTTTGCGATGATTTCTTTATGATAACAAGGTTTCTTTTATCTTTTCCGGGCAGGTATCTCTCTTCAATCGACAAAATTTTCCCTCCGAGCTTGTCTGCCGCGCGTTCTCCCGCCTCAAGTTCGCCTTCCACCGCAGGACCTTTCATCGCTATAAAGCATCCTCCCTTTTTAACATAGGGGAGACAGTATTCGCAAAGTACGGGCAATGATGCCACCGCCCTTGCGGCAGCGACATCGAAGCTTTCCCTGAGCGGCGGTTTTGCGGCGTCCTCGGCACGGGCGTGAACGGTTGCAGCCTCAAGGCCCGTTTGCGATAGGACCTCTCTTAAAAAGACAAGCCGTTTATTGAGCGAATCCAAAAGAGTCAGCTTTATATCGGGCCTTGCGATCTTTATGACCAGTCCCGGGAATCCCGCCCCGGTTCCCACATCTATAAGACTTGCGCCCTCTTTTATATCATACACGCCGAGCAGCAGAAGGGAATCATAAAAATGCTTTATAGCTATTCCCTCTGGGTCTGCGACTGCGGTGAGGTTCATTTTTTCGTTCCACTCCCTTAAAAGGCGGGAATAGATTTCAAGCCGCTCCGATGCCGAAGGGTCGATCTTTATCCCCTCCGATTCGGCAAGCGAAAGTGCGTTTTCTATATATGTATCCATTGCTTTCTCCGTTTCCGTCCGATCGGCGGATCACCTTTGCCCCGCTTTGACGGGTGACGATCTGCCGTTCGTCTGTATTTGCAACAAGTCGTTTGCCCTTTGCGGCTTACTTCTGCTCCCCGTTGTCGCCCGTTTGCGTCTCTGCGGCGAGTCTGACCTCGCGGAGCGTCATTTCACGGCTTTCTCCCGGTGGCAGCGAACCGTCGAGAGAAAGATCTCCTATTGAGTCGCGGTGCAAGGCATTCACGCCGAGCCCGTAAACGCCGAACATTCTTTTTATCTGGTGATATTTTCCTTCTCTTAATGTCACAGTGACGACTCCGGGACGCTCGGTCCCGTCAAGCAGTGCAGGTCGGCAGACAGTCCCGTCTGCAAGTGTCACACCGCGGCGGAAGTCATCCTTCATGTTTTCGGTGATCTCACCGTCAAGGGTCACGATATATCTTTTTTTCACATGGTGTTTGGGGGAGACTATGCCGTGCGCCCAGCTCCCGTCGTCGGTTATTATAAGAAGACCCGTTGTGTCCCTGTCAAGTCTTCCGACGGGGAAAAGCCCCTTTCGCTTTACAGCAGTCGGGACAAGATCGACGACGGTGGTGCGGGACCTGTCGGTCGAGGCGGTGAGCACTCCCGCAGGTTTATTCATCATTATATAGACATATTTGCTTCCCCTTACTTCTCTGTTGCCGTATGAGATCGCGGAAGAATCCTCAACCTTTGAATCGGGTATCTTCACGACCTCACCGTTGACCTTCACAAGACCCGCCTTTATATCACTCTTCGCCGTTTTGCGCGGAACACAAAAGCGGTTTGAAACGAGCTTATCCAATCTTTCGGCTGCCAACAGTGCATCCTCCCCTCTTTATATTGTATCAATACCGATCTGTATAGATTTTGCCGTCGAGTGATTTACTGCGGGCAATTCATATGAATGGTTTATTGCCGAACGGCTTTTTATTTATCGGGCGGCTTTTTCTTCCGACCTGCGGATCGCCTGTCCGTCTTACTTGTCGCGTCAAAGCCTCCTGTTTACGCCCGCTAAAAACAACAAGCCTGCCGAAGGCAGCGCCGCGCGCCCTCCGACAGGAGGGCGCAAAGCGGGGGCATCGAGGTGAGGCGTAAAAATGCAAGTCTGACAGAAAAACGCGGTGATTATGAGAGTCGAAGCCATACCGATGCCCCCCGCTTGCCACGCCTTCGGCGTGGGCGGCGCTGCCTTCGGCAGGCTTGTTGCCCGATCGGATTCGGAATGTGCGTTACGGTCAAGCCGACGCATGCTCCGAACCCGTCTCACGGCGCAGGTATATATAGCGGCACTGTAATCAGCCGCCCGTTTTTTGCATACATAAATAATATCAAAAGAAGTGTTGCGCCGCCGTACCGTATACGACATCGGCGAAACGCCGATGCTGCGGATGTCGAACAAGGACCCGCGGTATTACGGGATCATGATCGGGCACGCTCGCGTAAACTGACGAGCGGTCAGTTTACTCGGTGCAGCACGGATTCGGGAGATAAAGATGGTTTTTATAGGTATAAGGCTGCGGCGTCCCAGAACGCTTATCGTTTCTGTATTTGTGCTCGCAGCGCTCATTCTGTATATATGTACAAGCGGAAAAGGCGCCGTAAAGAGTTGTTACGACGATCCCCTGGAGAGGATCGCGCTCATTCGTGCCTGCGGATACGAGACCTCCGACTGTGAAGCCTCGACCGTAACCGTTCCCGAGGTCTTCAGCGCGGTTTATGAAGATTACAACGATCTGCAGAAAAAGCAGGGCTTTGATCTCTCGCTCTTTAAAGGGGAAACGGTCATAAGATACACCTATACCGTGACAAATTACCCTTCCGATGAGACCGTTCTGATACATATGCTTGTAAATGACGGCGTTCTTATCGGTGCCGATGTCATGAGCACTGCGCTTGACGGTTTTATAAAGCCGCTGCTGCACTGACCTTATGAGGCTGCTGCCGTTTTACGCCGCTGCTCGGGGTGCACATATCGCCGCTGTTCGGGTACGCATATCGCCGCCGTGCGGTTTCCGCTGCGGTCCATATCATAAGGTAAATAGGACAAGCGCAGCTTTTGAGATTTTATGAGAGTCCGCTCACTTCACGAAGTATGTGTTTTTTCAATAAGGCATACTGCGTGCGCGGCTATGCCCTCACCCGCTCCGGTGAAGCCCAGACCCTCTTCCGTCGTCGCTTTTACATTGACCGCCGAAACGGCGATCCTGCAGTCGCTCGCGATGTTTTCCCTCATCTGCTCCGTATAAGGCGAGAGCTTGGGTCTCTGCGCTATCACGGTACAGTCGGTGTTTATGACCCTGTACCCGTTGTTCTCTATTATATCAACGACCCGCTTTAGAAGGATACGACTGTCGATCCCCTTATAGTCACCGTCGGTGTCGGGGAAGTGTTTACCTATGTCGCCCAAGGCGGCGGCGCCGAGAAGTGCATCACAAACGGCGTGCAAAAGGACATCGGCATCCGAATGACCGTCCAGCCCCTTTTCATACGGGACCGTGACCCCGCCGAGCACGAGCTTTCTTCCGCTTACAAGTCTGTGGACATCATATCCGTGTCCCACTCTGAGATCAGTCATACTTTCCTCCGCTTAAAAAGGCATTTGCGACCGATATATCCGAATCAGTCGTAAGCTTTATATTTGTGTATTTTCCTTTAACCGTCATCACGCGGTACCCTGCGAGTTCAAAAAGCGCGGCGTCGTCGGTGACGCATGCGGCATTTTCCCCGACCGCATCAACTGCCTTAAGATACAAACTTCTTAAAAAGCCCTGCGGAGTCTGGGCGGCAAACAACATTGATCTGTCGGGAGTCGTTTTCACAAACCCGTCGTCGCCGACTGATTTTACGGTGTCCTTGACCCTTACAACGGGCAGGGCGGCTCCGTATTCCTCCGCGGCGGATATCACCGAGCGGATAAGTTCGGCATCGACAAGCGGTCTGGCTCCGTCATGAATAAGTACGATCCGGCAGCCCTCCGCCTCACGCACACCGTTCATCACGGATTCGGCGCGGGTCTTTCCGCCCCTTACTATCCTTTTAAGCTTTGATATGCCTGCCCCTGCCGCCTCCGACTTGAGCCATTCTTCGGTATCCCGCCGTGTAACCGCGATGATCGCATCGACCTCGGGGGCTTTTTCAAACGCTTTGAGTGTCCTTATTATAACAGGCGTGCCTTCAAGCGGCATCAACAATTTATCGCCTGCAGTCATTCTGGAGCTGCTGCCCGCCGCGACCACTATTGCGCACACCCCGACCTCTTTTCCCGACGAGTTGCTGGCATTCGTTGTTAAGTCATCGGCTTTTATTGCTCCGTTAGATACTGTTTCCGACATCGGATCCAATCCTCCGTTCTCATACTTCCGTTCCGCTCTCCCGAATACACTTAAAAAGGCACCGCTTTTCAGGGCGGTGCCTCGGATGTTCAGGCGAACGGTAATTATCGGCTCATTGCCGACAAAAGATGCTTATTTCTCGTCACAGTCGTGATCGCAGCAATCACAATTTCCGTCGCAATCGTCAAAGTCAAACTCAAGTTCCGCACCGCAGTTGGGGCACTCTATTTTGCCTTCTTCGATCATGTCGTCGTCAAGATATATAACATCGTGGCAGCTCGGGCACTCGACTTCGTAGCACTCGTCGTCATCGTCGCCGCAGCAGTCGCAATCGCAGTCGTCATCGTCGCCGTAAACATAGCTCTCAAGACCTGCAAGATCCTCATCGACTGCGTCGATCTGCTCGCTGAGTTCGTCGCAGTAATCCTCGGCATCATAGATCTCCTCTGCCATATCGTCAAGGATATCCATCATTACCTTTATAAGCTTACCTTCTTTGCTGTCCTCAAGTTCCATACCCTCGGCAAGACCTTTGAGATAAGCTACCTTTTCGGAAATGTTCATTTTGTTTTCGCTCCTTTTTAGTGTTTTATCGGCAGGTGTTTCGATGCGGCGATCGTAAATATCCGCATCAAAAAAACAGGACCGATCTGTTGGCACTCGCTTAGGCACGCTCCATATATTCGCCGGTACGGGTATCTATTCTGATAACATCGCCCTCATTGATAAAGAGCGGCACCCTTATTTCGGCGCCTGTTTCAAGTGTTGCCGGCTTGGTCGCGTTGGTGGCGGTATTGCCCGCGAAACCGGGGTCGGTCTGTGAAACGGTCAGCTCGACAAATGTCGGCGGCTCTACTCCGAAGACCTTGCCCTTATAGGAAAGGATCTTGCAGACCATATTTTCCTTTACGAATTTGAAATTATCGCCGAGCTCGGCAGCGTTTACGGGGACCTGCTCGTAGGTCTCGGGGTCCATAAAGTAATAAAGTCCGCCGTCCTCATAGAGGTATTCCATTTCCTTGCGCTCAACATAAGCGGTGGGGAATTTTTCGGTGGGGTTAAAGGTGCGCTCAACGACCGAGCCTGCAATAACATTTCTGATCTTGGTTCTTACGAATGCAGCGCCCTTACCGGGTTTTACATGCTGAAACTCAATAATCTGGTAAACATTACCGTCCATCTCGAATGTGACGCCGTTTCTGAAATCTCCGGCAGTAATCATATCGTAATTTCCTCCAAATAGTATTATCAATAATATAGTACATTATTACGCCCCGTTTTTCAAGAGCTTTTTAAACAAATAAGCGCAAATTCGCCGCAATTTCGGTCCTGTCAAAGAGTGGGCATTGATACGACCGTCTCAAAAATCATCCCCTGCATACAGCGCAGTCAGCGTATCAGGCTTTCGTAATACCTTTTCATTGAGGCTGCATCGGCAGCCTGAGTGCCTGCGGATTCGCATATAAATGTAGGTTCAAGTCCGCGCTTTGCGACAAGCTCCATAAGCGGTTCGAAAAAGGGTCCGTAGGTCATATCCTCAAAGGTGAGATGGCATTTTTCGCCGCCTTCGGTATACTCTATTTTGGAAAAATGGGAATGAAAATGCTTTGCGCGATATTCGCCGAGTTTATCCGATATCGTGTCGATGATTCGGCGGTAGCCGTCACTGTCGGCAGTGAGTTCACCGTGGGTCCTGGCGTTTATGTGGCCGAAATCGATACAGGGTATCAGCCGTTCATCCAAAAGGCAGAGTGACACGACCTCATTAAGGGTGCCGAGCTGATTGAGCTTTCCCATTGTCTCGGGACAGATGTGCACATCCCCGAGACCGAGATTGTCAAGCTCTGCAAGTGCAGCCTTCATTGTGTCCGAAGCGAGCGAGAGCGCCTCTTCACGGCTGATCTTACCGCAGGAACCCGTATGGACAACTATTCTGTCCCCTCCCATTGCTTTCACAGCTTCGGCTGATGACACAATATATCCTATCGAATTCATCCGCTTTTCCCTGTCGACACCCGACATTGAGATATAGTAAGGGGCGTGAAGTGAAACGCGCACCCCCGCTTCCCGTGCCTTTTTGCCGAACAGTTCCGCCTTTTCCTTTCCGATGTTCACTCCTCTGCCGCACTGGTACTCATAAGCGGTGAGACCCAGCGATGCGACATATTCGGGTGCATCAAGGGTATCGCGCGACTTCACATCGGCAAAAGCCTTTTCGTTCCCCGCGGGTCCGAACAATGCACTCATTTTTTCACAACTCCCTTATACTCACGGTTTTTAAGTATTATGCTCTCAAAAAAGCGCCTGACCCTGAACCACAAACCGTTTTCCTTTTTTATATACCTCACGAAAAGCACTCTTATGCCGGCAAACCGACAACCGAGTACATCCGTGAAGATCTGGTCGCCTATAAGCGCGGTATGGCTTTTGTCTGCTCCCATACGCTTTATCGCCCGACCTATTCCCTTTGTAAGCGGTTTGAGCGAGAGCGCCTCAAAAGGAAGAGACAAGGAATCCGCAAACGGCTTTATCCGTTCTTCCTTTGAGTTTGAAACTATCATAACGTTTATGCCTGACGAGCGGACCCCGACGAGCCAATCCTCAACACCCTCCGCGGCGACACCCGAATGGTGCTCGCTCAGTGTGTTGTCAACATCCAATAAAAGGGTGTTTACGCCGTTTTGTCTCAAATAATCGGGTGTGATCGCCGTTATGCTCACAAACATATCGTCCGGAATCAAAAAGCTCATAATATCTCCGTTCGGCAGTAAAAGTTCGTAAATGTTCGATGAATACTCGGTGAATGCACAAAGAAAGAATTGCAGTGGTGCAAGGCAGCGCGCGAAGGGGAGCAAGTCAGTGCCTTCGTTCTCTGTCACTGACGGCCGCCCTTTATTCGCGATCGGGATAAATCAAAAGGCGACCGAAAAAATCGGACGCCTCTCACGATTTCATTAAAAGCGATCAGCGGAACTTGCGCTTGCGTGCAGCTTCCGACTTCTTTTTACGCTTTACCGAAGGTTTCTCGTAATGCTCTCTCTTGCGAACTTCCTGGATAACGCCGTCTTTCGCGGTCTGCCTTTTAAAACGGCGGAGTGCATTGTCGAGCGATTCGTTTTCCTTTACTCTGACCTGGCTCATCTATATTCCCTCCCTTTTGCATAAAAATGCAGGGGTATTTAAATCAAACACCTTAGCAATCAAGCGTTGCTTACTGTATTATAAACCTTGCTCCCATATCTTGTCAAGATTATTTTTAAAAGCGGCACAGCAAACCGCCGCTCCGAAGCCCCGAGGGGGCAGCGAAATGAGGCGACCACGGCAGCGCCGCGCGCCCTCCCCGTACGGGGAGGGCGCAAAACGGGGGCGCAAAGTTTGGTTCTGCGAACACAGTCGCCCGTTTCGCCGAATCCGAGCGTTCGGGGCAAAATGGAGTGACCCCCCGTTTGACGCGCTTCGCGCGTCGCGGCGCTGCCTGTCGAACGGTCCCGCTCTTTCCGCGTACTGCTTAGTTACTTCGCAACGATATTTACAAGCTTACCGGGAACATAAAGCTCTTTCACTATCTGTTTTCCGTCGATTTCCGATGCCACTCTCGGCTCTGCCTTTGCCGCGGATATTGCGTCCGCCGCAGCCGCATCGGCAGCGATGATTACCCTGCCGCGCAGTTTTCCATTCACCTGCACCGCTATTTCTATCGACTTGTCGACACATTTTGACTCGTCGTATTCAGGCCATTTTGCCAACGAACAGAAGCCCGTTTCACCCGTCTTTTCCCAAAGCTCCTCGCAAAGATGCGGCGCGAAAGGACACAGAAGGCGGAGGAGTACCTTGTACTCATCGACCGTGAGGGTACCTACGGTGAATATTTCATTGATCAGGCTCATCATTGCGGCGATCGCGGTATTGAATTTCATGTCCTCAATATCCGCGCTCACCTTTTTGACCGTCTTATGGAAGAGGCTTTCAAGGCCCTCTGTGGCGCCGGTTCCCTTTACGATGTCGCTGAGATCGGCCACCCTGTCAAGGAATCGTTTGCAGCCTTTGACGCTGCTTTCGCTCCAGGGAGCCGCGCTCGCATAGTCGCCCATAAACAGTATATACACACGAAGCACATCCGCCCCGTACGCATTGACGACTTCGTTGGGGTCGACGACATTGCCCTTGGACTTGCTCATCTTCTCGCCGTCGGGTCCGAGGATGAGTCCCTGAGCGGTACGCTTTGCGTAAGGCTCGTCGGTCGGCACGACACCGATATCATAGAGGAACTTATGCCAGAACCTCGAATATATCAGATGGCGCGTCACATGCTCCATACCGCCGTTGTACCAATCGACCGGCAGCCAATATTTAAGTTTGTCCTCGGCTGCGATGGCATTATCGTTATGCGGATCTATATAACGGAGATAATACCAGGACGAACCCGCCCACTGAGGCATGGTATCGGTCTCTCGCTTCGCCTCTCCGCCGCAGACCGGGCACTTACAGTTAACAAACGATTCTATTCCCGCGAGCGGGCTTTCGCCGCCCTCACCCGGCTGGAAGTTTTTGATCTCGGGAAGCCTTAACGGGAGCTCGTCATACGGCACGGGAACCGTGCCGCATTGCGGACAATGGACTATCGGGATAGGCTCGCCCCAATAGCGCTGACGGTTAAACGCCCAATCCTTCATTTTATACTGGACGCCCTTTTCGCCTACTCCCTTTTCCTTGAGGACTTCGATCATCTTTTCGATCGAATCCCTCTTGTTATCCGTACCGTTGAGGAAATCCGAATTTATCATTTCGCCCTCGCCTGTATAAGGTGCCTCTTCGATATTTCCGCCTTTAATGACCGGGATTATTTCTATGCCGAATTTCTTTGCAAAGTCATAGTCTCTTTCATCATGAGCGGGAACCGCCATTATGGCGCCGGTTCCGTAGCCCATCATAACATAATCGGCTATATATATCGGTATCTCCCTGCCGCTCACGGGGTTTATCGCGGTGAGACCTTCTATCTTCACACCCGTTTTATCCTTGACAAGCTGGGTGCGTTCAAACTCGGTCTTTTTGGCACAGGCATCGCGGTAATCGGATATCTTATCGTAATTCGATATTTTATCCTTATGCTTTTCTATCAGCGGATGTTCGGGTGCGATGACCATAAACGTAACGCCGAAAAGAGTATCGGGTCTTGTGGTGTATATGCGGAGCTTGTCATCCTCGCCCTTGACACCGAAGTTGACGAAAGCGCCCGTTGACTTGCCTATCCAGTTTATCTGCTGCTGCTTGATATTCGGGAGGTAATCCACCTCTTTCAGTCCCTCAAGCAGTTTGTCGGCATACTCCGTTATTCTCAAATACCAGACCGTCTTTGATTTCTGAACGACCTCGCTGTGGCAGATGTCGCATTTTCCGCCCTGCGAATCCTCGTTCGAAAGCACGACCTTACAATTCGGGCAATAGTTTACCAAAGCGGTATCACGGAAGACGAGCCCGTGTTCGAACATTTTAAGGAATATCCACTGCGTCCACTTATAGTAGTTTTCATCGGTGGTGTCGATCACGCGGTCCCAATCGAATGAGAATCCGACCTTTTTCAGCTGGTCGGTAAACTTTTCGATGTTGGTGTCGGTAACCTTTCTCGGATGTATTCCCGTTTTTATGGCATAGTTCTCGGTGGGAAGTCCGAAAGCGTCGAAGCCTATCGGGAAGAGAACATTATAGCCCTGCATCCTGCGCTTTCTGCTCACGACCTCAAGACCGCTGTAAGCCTTTATATGACCGACATGCATACCCGCGCCCGAGGGATACGGGAACTCAACAAGTCCGTAAAACTTCGGTTTGTCAAACTTGTCCTTCGCTTTAAAGACTTCCGCGTCAGCCCATCTTTTCTGCCATTTTTTCTCTATTGCCGAATGATCGTATTTCATTTATCCTCACCGTCGTCCAAAAACTCGCTTATATCCAGGCGCTTACCGTCGCTCCACATCTTGTCAAGCGCGTAGAATTCCCTTGCCTGTGCGCCGAAGATATGGACTATAACATCTCCGCAGTCTATGAGTATCCAATCGTTTGCCTTCTCGGTATGGCGCGGATTTTCTCCCGCTTCGCCGAGGCGGAATTCGACCTCGTCGGCAAGTGCTTTGACCTGGGTCGACGAAGTGGCGGTGGCGTTGACGAAATAGTCCGCCAGGACCGTGAGCTCGCCCACCTCCGTGCAGGATATATCAAGTGCTTTTTTACTGTCCAGCGCTCTTATCGCGAGCGCCGCTTTTTCTTTTGCGGTCAAATGAAGTTTCTCCTTTTTCGGGGTTCGGACATTTACCGTGGGTCACGGGTCACATCCGTTCGTCGTCAGTTCTGATTGAAGCGGTCGGCTATCTCGCCGAGCGAGCCGCCCTCTTCAAAGTAGTTGGGTTCATAAGGCACTCCGAGCTCGGTATGGAGCTCGCGTACCTTTATACCGTCAACCGTGATCTTCTCACCGTAGGGGTTCATATGTTTGTTCCACATATCCACATATTCCTGCTTATGCACCGAATAATAGGACAGGGCATAGCTCTCGTCATAGTGTCTGTAAGACAACTGCTGACCGGGCATTCCCCACACCGATATATCGGCAAGCTTCAGTCCCTTGACCTCAAGGGCGTAACCGATTATATCCTGAACGGTCATGCTCGTTGCAATATCGTCCCAGCACTTTGTCGCGACGCTGTACATTTCCGTCATTGACATATTAAGAAGTCTCTTAAAGAGTGAAACATACATAATGCGCTGAGCCTCAAGTCTGTCCGGATCGCCGAGGACATAGCCCTCTTCTCTTGTTCCGTGGCGCTTTCTCGCGAAGCCCGCAGCCTGATTTCCGTTAAGCTTGACCCAACCGGGACCGATCTTATAATCCTTATATGTAAACTGGTCGGTTATATATATACCGTTTTTCTGATGGATATAGATGTCAAGTCCGCCGAGGGCGTCGACAACATCCATAAAGCCCTGAACGGTAAATATCACATAATGGTCTATTTTGATGCCGAGGTATCCCGCAAGTCTTCTTCTGAGAGCGTTTATGCTGCTTTCTCCCTCTCTCGGGAAGGCATAGACCGCATTGATCTTTTTGGAAGGGATATCGGTGCCTATAAAGAGGTCGCGCGGGATCTGCATAACATTGACCTTTTTGGTCTTATGGTCAAGGCAGGCGACGGCTATAACATCCGAATGGTATCCGCCCTCGACATTGAGAGCTGCGGACGAACCGTATTGATCCTTGTTGTCTATACCGACGACAAGTATGTAGCTCACGCCCTCGTGCTCGTTATACTCGACCTCGCCGTACTTTGAAGCGACATCCGAATCTTCCGATCCGGTACCCATGGAGGCGTTGCCTGCAAACATCTTCTTATCAAGCGCAATGACGACACCGCCGAGAGCCACGGTCGCAATGCTTGCGATGACCAGCACGATCGAAGTCAGCACGGTTATTATTTTCTTCTTGCGTTTGAAGCTTTTGAGCGCCCTGCCCTTTCTGGTCATATAAAACATCCTGAGCGATTCCTTGTCGACAGGGCGGTCGGAGGGGCGGCGGTTTCTGCCCTCTTCATTGTTTTCCGGATGGTTGTTATTATACTCGTTCATTCCAAGACTTCCTTTTCAGTACGATCTCGTTATACGCGTCAACGGTGTCGGGATGGATCGGTCTGCGCTGACCGGCAAGGTCGGACACGGTAAAGCTGAGTCCTTCCTCCATTGCTTCGTCGAGGTCTCTGTCTGCGGCGCTTCTTACGGCGTCGACTCCGTCATAGTCTCTGTCAGCCGAAGTAAAATCGGCAACATACAGGAGTTTTTCAAACTTTGTCATTCCTGCTTTTGCGGTGGTATGATATCTTATCGCCGAGAGTATTTCCTTATCCTCAATGCCGACGACGCGCCTTGCGAACACTTCGCCGCTTATCGCGTGCCAGAGTTTCTTTGCGCTCTTTTCGATATCGGATAACATTATACCATCTTCGTCAAGCAATTTCAACTGCTCTTCGGGAGAAGAATCCTTCATGGCATCGTGAAGCAATCCCGCGGTAAACAGACGGGCTTCGTCCTCACCGTATTTTCGGGCGAGCCTTTTTGCCTCCTCGGCAACCGCAAGGGAATGGTTGAATCTCTTGGGCGTAAGCCTGTTTTTGATGATCTCAACTATCTGACTGTCTGTCAAATCCGTCATCTCCTTTTATAAAGTCCGTGTTCGTTGATGTATTCCTCTATACCCGGCGGCAGCGGCAGCCCCGACTCCCCCGCCTTTATCGCCGCTCTGATCTCGGTGGACGAAAGCGGAGTTATACGGTCGGGCAGGCTTATGACTCTGCAGCCCTTTTGCCTCAGTTCCTCTGCGGCGGCATCGATCTCTTCTTTCGGGAGGTCTCCTCTCCCCGCAGCGATTATTCCGACCTTTTTAAGCAGCCCTTCGCTTTTATACCAACTGTCAAGGGTCACGAGCATATCCCCGCCCACAAGCAGATAAAAATCATCCTCGGGAAAAAGGACCTCAAGCTCGGTCACCGTGTCATACATATAGCTCCTGCCGCCGCGGCGCAGTTCAATATCGCAGACCTCGCTTTTTTCAACAAGCGATGACAATATCCTGCACATTTCGAGTCGTTCCGACGCGGAAGCAAAATCGTCCCCCACCTGTTTATGAGGGGGAATAAAATCGGGCAGTATCAGAATTCTGTCTGTCTCCGGCAGCCTTGCCGCCGCTCTTGCCAATTCAAGATGCCCGTTGTGTACGGGATTGAAGCTCCCGCCGAAAATAACGGTATTCAAACTCTGTTCCCCTTATTTTACAAGCTTTATGCGCTTATCCTTCGGTACCTTTTCTCTGCTCTTACGATAGAGCACGGCTACGCCGCCTATCACCTGAACGACATCCGCGCCGACCGCGGAAGCAATCGTCTCCGCCGCCTCCCGCGCGGAGCAGGGGCAGCTTTCAAGCCTTTTTATCTTAATGAGCTCGCGCGCCTCAAGCACCTCGTCGGTCTGCTTTGTTATCTGCTCGCTCATACCGTCTTTTCCGAGCATTACCACGGGCGAAATGCCGTTTGCAAGTCCGCGCAGCTGAGCCCTCTGTCTGCTGTTCAACATTGTTTTCACTCTCCGATGTATTGTCCTATTTTTTCCGAAAACGCTTTAAGCGCCTTGCCGCGATGGCTGACCGAGTCCTTTTTTTCTCCCGTGATGAGAGAAAATCTGCCGACCTCGGAAACAAACAGGCAGTCATATCCGAAGCCGCCGTTTCCCTCTGCTTCCTCGGCTATCTTCCCGTCGCATCTGCCGGTCACGACAAACTCTCTTCCGTCCGGAAACACGCAGGCGACCGCGCATTCGAAGTATGCACCGCGCTCGCTTTCGGGGACTCCTTTAAGCTCCTTTAACAGCTTTTCGTTATTGGCTGCAGTATCACCGTGGACACCCGCATAACGCGCCGAATAGATGCCCGGCGCTCCGCCGAGTGCGGCAACGCAAAGACCCGTATCGTCCGCCACGGTGGGCAGTCCCGAAAAAAGGCAGCCCGCCCGCGCCTTTATAAGCGCATTTTCCGAAAAGGTCTTGCCCGTTTCCTCCGGTTCGGGTGCCCCACCCGCTCCTACAAGTTCGCCTTCGGACACGGTTTCTATTCCGAGCGGTTCAAATATCCTCTTGAATTCCTCGACCTTGTGACCGTTTTTCGTTGCTGTAAAAAACTTCATCATACGACCTCTCTATCGTCGGCAAACAGACCCTCGGTAAACTCCTTTGCATCGAACGGACGGAGGTCGTCGACCTGTTCGCCCACACCGATGAACTTTACGGGTATGTTCAGTTCTCCCTTAACGGCGAGCACTATGCCGCCCTTTGCGGTACCGTCCAGCTTTGTGAGGATAATGCCCGTGATATCCGCGACCTTTGAAAACTCGCGCGCCTGATTCACGGCGTTCTGACCCGTCGCTGCGTCAAGCACGAGCAGGGTCTCCACTGCTGCGTCGGGCAGTTCGCGTCTGATGATCCTTGACATTTTTGCCAGCTCATCCATCAGATTTTTCTTATTGTGAAGTCTGCCCGCGGTGTCACAGATGATTATATCCGAGCCGTTTTTCTTTGCCGCCGCGACGGTATCGTAGATCACCGCCGACGGGTCGGTGCCCTCCTTTGCGGAGACGATCGACGCTCCGCTGCGTTCCGCCCACACCGTGAGCTGCTCTATAGCCGCAGCCCTGAAGGTATCCGCCGCACCGAGGGTGACCTTTTTACCCTGTGAGACGAAATGCGCGGCGAGTTTACCTATTGAAGTTGTCTTGCCCACGCCGTTAACGCCTATGACCAATATTACCGAAGGCTCGGTATCAAGCTTCAGCGAGCAGTCTCCCGAAAGAAGGAGCTCAACCTCTTCTTTGAGCATTTCTCTGATACGGTCGGGCTCGGTGACCTTTTCCTCCTTGACCCGTTCGCGAAGTTTTTCGCAAAGCGAGACCGAGGTCTCAACGCCTATGTCGCAGCTGATAAGTGTTTCCTCAAGTTCGTCGAAGAGCTCTTCGTTCACCTTTGTGAATCTCCCGAAGAGTCCGCCTATCGCGCTGCCGACCGCCGCTCTTGTCTTTTTTAAGCCTTCGCCGATCTTACCGAAAAAGCCCATAAAAATATCCTTTCCCTGCCGAGGAACGGAGCGATCCCGCCCCTCACAGTCATCTGTCTTCGATATTGAGTGTCTTTACAAGCTCATCCACATCAAGCTCAAGAAGCTTTGTGACACCCTTTTCCTGCATGGTAACTCCGTAGAGCATATCCGCTGCCTCCATTGTACCCCTTCTGTGGGTGATACATATGAACTGCGTGTTAAGTCCGCGGTTTTTCATATAAGCCGCCAGTCTGTCAACATTGATATCGTCAAGCGCGGTATCTATTTCGTCAAGGAAACAGAACGGCGGAGCATTTACGCTCATTATGGCAAAGTATATGGAAATGGCTATAAGCGCCTTTTCGCCGCCCGAGAGTCCGTCCAGACTCGGGACATTTTTACCGGGAAGCTTTGCCGATATATCGATCCCGCTTTCAAGCACATTTTCGGGATCGGTAAGTCGAAGCTCCGCGCTGCCGCCGCCGAAAAGCTCGCGGAATGTCGCCGAAAAAGCTCTGCCGATCCTGTTAAAGCCGTCGGTGAACTTGATCTTCATATCCGCAGTCAGCTCTTCTATGAGTCTGCCGAGCTCTTTTCTCGACTTTTCCACATCGTCAAGCTGGCCTTTTAAGAAGGTATAGCGTTCGCTGACCTCCTTGTATTCCTCGATTGCCGACACATTTACGCTCCCGAGGGATTTTATCTTTGAGCGAATTTCGGAAAGCTCGCGTTTGGCAGCCGCGGCATCTTCGATCACGATGCCCATGGCTTCGGCTTCGCTTCTTGTGAGCTCATATTCGTCGTAAAGCCTGCGGACGATATCGTCAAACTCCCGCATCATGGTCTCGCGGCGCTCCTCAAGTCTCGCTATCTCGCCGCCGAGGCGTTCCTTCTTTTCGGATTTTTCTCTTTCTCCCGTGCGGAGCTCCCTGCTGTCGCGATCAAAGCAGTCCCGTTTGCCGATAAGTGTTTCGATCTCCGACGATATGCCGTTTATACGGCTGCGCAGCTCCTCGGATTCCGATTCAAGCTCGGATATTTTTGCGGCATGACTGCCGTTCACTGCGGTAAGTTCTTCGATCTGCTCTTTCATGCGGGCGCTCTTTTCGCCGCTCGTTCTGACCGAATACTCAAGCATATGCATGGTCTCGGTATAGGATTCGGCATCCTTCACCGCTTCCGCTATCATGAGCCGTTTTGATGTAAGTCTTTCAGCGGTCGCGCTGCGCTCGGCGGACAGAGAATCCCTGCCCCCCGTTTCCTTTTCGGCTTCGGCGCGCAGCTCCGCTTCGACTGCCTCGGTGTCGTTTATTTCCGACTCTTTTTTGAGCGCGGTCGCCGTGAGCGCTTCGGCACGCCTGCCGAGTTCGGATATCTCATCGTCGTAACGCTTTATATCCGCCTTTGCGGCATCGGCAAGATCGCCCACCCTGCGCAGTTCTCCGAGAGCGCGTATTTTATCTTCGTTTGCGGTGGTGAGCGCCGATCTTGCGGAAAGTATTTCAGCCTCGCTTGAGGCGACCTCGGCAGCCGCGGCTTCGAATGCCGCCGTAAGTTCCTCGATCTTCTTTTCTTCCCCTGCGATCTCCTCGTTAAGACGCGCTATGTTTCCTGCTCTTGAAAGAATGCCTGCGCCTTTTATGTGCGAGCCGCCCGTCATTGAGCCGCCCGGGTTCACGACTTGTCCGTCAAGGGAAACGGTTTTGAATTTATATCTGTATTTGCCGGCTATCGCCGCCGCGGAATCAAGGTCCTCGGTGATCACCGTCCTGCCGAGCAGCGAGGAAACGATCTCTCTGTATTTCCCGTCGGTATCCACCAGAGACGAAGCTACACCAACAAAGCCCGGGCAGTTTTCGACCCCGTCGGCCCCGTCAAGTCCTCTTCCCTTTATTGTGGCGACGGGGAGAAATGTCACCCTGCCCGCCTTTTCTCTTTTTAAGTACTCGATCGCGGATTTTGCATTCTGCTCGGTCTCGACAATTACATTGCGAAGAGCGTTCCCGAGGGCGGTCTCTATTGCGACCGCATATTCGTTCTTTACCGATATAACGCTGCTGACGGTCCCGACGACACCCGAAAGAAGTCCCGCTTTTGCTCTGCTTACGACCTGCTTTACCGAGTTGTCGAACCCGTCCATATTCTTTTCAAGGTCAGACAGTATCTTCACCCTGCGGCGCTTTTCCTCAACAGCCGCAGTCGCAGCCGAAAGCGCCTCAGAAGCCTTATCCTTTTTATCCGTCCTCGCCTTGAGTCTCAGTTCGTAGCCGGCAAGGGAATTGCGGCAGGAATTTTCGGTCTCCTCAAGCTCATTCAGGTAACTCTCGGTCTCCCGTCTTTCGCCTTCCGCCTTTTCGGAATTCTTTTCGGCTTCCGCCCTTGCCGCCTCCGCTGCCTGTTTTCTTGCAAGTATCTCGGCGGCGGACGACCGTGCGGTGACCGATTCCACTCGCAGATCGGATATCCTTTTTGCGGTTTCGTTAAGTTGTGCCGAGAGCTCCTCTATACGCTTTGACGCGGCTTCGCCCCTGCCTATGAGTCCGTTCAGCTCGGATTCTATCTCGGCTGCTTCGCCGTTCAGCTCGGCTATCTGCCTGTTTTTGGCTTCGATGCGCTCCTTGCGTTCTTCGATCTTCGCCCTTACATCTCCGTCCGACTCGGCAAGCTCCTCAATGTCGGATCTTAATTTCTTTATTGTCTCGTTATTATGAGCGACGGAGTTTTCGATGACCGCCGCCTCTCCGCGTTTGTCGGATATTTTTTCTTCGAGAGAGGCGCTTTCCCGTCTCAGTTCGTCTATCCTCGCGACCGATCCGGTATACTCGCGGCTCAGCTCTTCAAGCTGCTCGGCTATCTGTGTCGAAGCGCGCTCGGTCTCGTCGTAGTCGGCTTTTACGAGGGATATCTTCTGTTCCTGCGCCTTCAGATTGTCATTTGACTGCTCAAGTGCGCGAAGCCACAAGCCGATCTCAAGACGCTTCTTGTCCTTTGAATAATCAAGGAATTTCTGCGCCTTTTTGCTCTGCTCGGCAAGAGGTCCGACCCTGTCCTCAAGCTCGGTCAGGATATCCTTAAGACGGAGCATATTGTCGTCTGCCGCGGCGAGCTTCTTTTCAGCCTCGGTCTTGCGGTAGCGGTATCTGGAAATTCCCGCAGCCTCTTCGAAAATGTCTCTTCTCTCGTTGGATTTGGTGCTCACGATACTGTCGATCTTGCCCTGGCCTATCATCGAATAGCCGTCTCTTCCGAGGCCGGTATCCATAAACAGTTCATTGATATCGCGCAGGCGGACCGCAGCCTTGTTTATAAGGTATTCGCTCTCTTTTGAGCGGTATATGCGCCTTGTGACATTGACGGTGTCACTGTCACAGTTGAGCGCGCGGTCGGTGTTGTCTATCGTGAGGGTGACCTCGGCATATCCGTGCGGGCGGCGCGACGCCGTTCCGCTGAAAATGACATCCTCCATCGACTGTCCGCGCAAATTTTTGGTCGACTGCTCGCCGAGTACCCAACGCACCGCGTCGGATATATTGCTTTTTCCGCTGCCGTTCGGTCCCACAACGGCGGTTATACCCTTGCCGAATTTAAGGACCGTTTTATCCGCAAAGGATTTGAAGCCCTGTATTTCTATTGATTTCAGTAACATTTCCGATTCACCTCCGACTCACCTGTATTTCATATTCACCGAGACCCTGCCTCCCCACGACCTTACAGTCGTAACCGCGGGCGGAGAGCCGCGAAATGTTTTCTTTTCCCTGACCCGTCATTTTCGAAACGGCGGACGGGGCGACCGCCAATATGTATCTTCCCTCTGTATCGAGCAGCGACAGCGCCTTTTTAAGGTACAGTCTTGATTCGCAAAGCTCTCTGAAGGCGGGATGCCAAGGTCCCGCAAGGTATTTTTCCGTCTCGATCGAATGAAGGCCGAGCCTTATCACCTTAATACCGTTGTTATTGAATTTTTCGAGAAGTTCCGAACAGAGCTCTGCCGAGTCGTTCAGCGAATATGTATTGTATTCTCCCCTTTTATACAACTCACCGAGAGCCGTTCCCTCAAGTATCACCGTCGGGTAGATCCTCACACAGTCGGGGGAGAGCGAGATTATTCTTTCGGCAGTCAAAATATCGGTCTCGGGGGTCGAACCGTACAGTCCCGTCATCATCTGAAGTCCGAGTTTGAACCCGTGCTCCTTAATCATTTTTGAAGCCGTTTCGACATCCTGCAC
>CAKRVQ010000001.1 GCA_934408795.1 uncultured Eubacteriales bacterium | reverse complement strand
ACTGCTGGGCGTACGTCGTCGGCGCGCCGGGCAGCACCGGGCGCGTCGGCATGAGCGACGACGGGGAGCCGCACGGAACTGCGGGCAAACCGCTGCTCGGCGTTATAGCGGGTGCGAATGCCCGATGCTGCCTTATTGCGGTCGTGCGATATTTCGGCGGGATCCTGCTCGGAACGGGCGGACTTGTGCGAGCATACGGGGAAGCAGGCAGACTTGCTCTCGAAAACGCGGGACTTGCCCGACTTGTAAACCTCGACCTATGCTCGGTCTCCTGCGGTTACGAAAGCTATCGTAAGCTTTCCTCTCTTATAGAGGCCGAGGGCGGAACCGAACAGGTCGCCGATTTCGGCGAGCAGGTGACCGTAAGGTTTTCCCTTCCCATTAAGGCTGCGGAAAGTTTTACAAAAAGCCTTACCGACGCTTTTTCGGGCAGTCTTAAGATGATAAAAATCGGAGAAAAGCAGGGAAAAATACCGATATCGGGGGAATAATTTGCGAAATTTTTCCGTTACGGTAAAAAAATAAAGTGATTTCGGCTTTTTCTCGTAATTATATATGTAGAAGGTTTTATAGGCAAAAGGGGGATTGACACGGATGTCGGAAACGATCAGGGAGCGCATTGAGCGCACCGAGCGGAAGGTCTTGTCCTTCAGGGCTTCGCTTTCGGAAAACACGCGCGGGAGAGAGCGCCCCGAGGCGGAAAGCGATCTGCGCACCGCATATCAAAGGGATCGCGACCGCATTATTCATTCGGATTCGTTCCGCAGATTGAAGCACAAGACGCAGGTCTTTCTGTCACCCGAAGGTGATCATTACCGTACCCGGCTTACCCATACCCTTGAAGTGTCGCAGGTCGCGAGGACCATTGCGCGTGCGCTTCGTCTTAACGAAGATCTGACCGAGGCGATAGCGCTCGGTCACGACATAGGCCATACGCCTTTCGGCCATGCGGGCGAGCGGGCGCTGACCGAGATAACCGGGATGCCGTTTCATCACTACGAGCAGAGCGTAAGGGTCTGCAAAAAGCTTGAAAAGGGCGGTAAAGGTCTCAATCTCACCGCCGAGGTGCTTGACGGCATCGACCGCCACACGAGCGGAAGACCCGCTTTCACCCTTGAGGGGCAGATAGTTCGTTTTGCCGATCATATAGCCTACATAAATCACGATATCGACGATGCCGAAAGAGCGGGCGTCCTGACCGAGAACGACATACCGGAAGAGCTGCGGCTGATCCTCGGAAACAGCAAAAGCGGCAGGATCGACACCATGGTCCGTTCGGTGGTGGAATCAAGCGACGATGTGATAAAGATGAACGAACCCGTCTTCGGTGCTTATGAAAAGCTCAATGCTTTTATGTTTGAACGGGTGTATACAAATCCCGAATGCAAATCCGAGGAAAGCAAGGTCAAGGGAGTAATAGAGGGGCTTTATACATATTATATGACCCATCCGGAAAAACTTACCGATGAATACCGAATGGTTCTTGAGACCGAGGGAGCCGAGCGCGCCGTCACCGATATGGTTGCGGGGATGACCGACACATACGCCCTTGAACTCTATAAGGAAATATTTATTCCCAAGTCCTGGAACATCTGAGGTCTTCCTTAAAAGATCGCAATCATTGCCAGTAATGTAATAAAGATCATCCCCACGGTATCAAAACCGTGTAGCTGCCGAATACCGATAAAAAAGGAAGTGTGAAATGTGCGTCTGCCGCCGGAATTCTTAAACGAGCTTAAAATGAGAAACGACATTGAATCGGTCATATCGCCTTATGTCGTGCTGAAGCGCCGCGGAAACAACCTTGTCGGACTCTGCCCTTTTCACAATGAAAAGACCCCTTCCTTTACGGTCTGGCCCGAAAACGGTTCTTTTTACTGCTTCGGATGCGGAGCGGGGGGCGATGCCATCACATTTATGATGCAGATAGAGCGTCTCGACTATATTGAGGCGGTTCGCGCGCTCGCCGAGCGCAGCGGTATGCAAATGCCCGCCGAAGGGGTCGACGACAGGCTTGCAAAGCTCCGCTCCCGCATATATGATGCCAACCGCGCGGCGGCAAGATTCTTTTACGAGCAGCTGATCTCTCCCGTCGGAAAAAAGGCTCTCGAATACCTTACGGGCAGAGGTCTGCAGGCAAAAACGATAAAGCAGTTCGGTCTGGGCTTTGCGCCCGACGGCTGGACGGCGCTTACCGACCATCTTCGCTCTCTCGGCTTTACCGACGATGAGATGAAGTCTGCAAACCTTGTCACGGTCACCAAAAGGGGCACCTTGTGCGACAGGTTCCGCAATCGGGTGATGTTCCCCGTCATGGACTTGAGGGGCAATTTCGTAGCCTTCAGCGGAAGAAAGCTCAACGAAGACGATCCGGGCGGAAAATATGTAAACACTTCGGATACGCCCGTGTATAAAAAGAGCGACAATCTGTTCGGTCTGTTCTTTGCAAAAAATCACTGTTCCAAAAGGCTTATACTGGTCGAAGGCAATATGGATGTGATCCAGATGCACCAGGCGGGCTTCAATATGACGGCGGCACCTCTCGGAACGGCGTTCACGAAGGAGCAGGCGCGCCTGATAGCGCGATATACGGACGAAGTCGTAGTGACCCTTGATGCCGATGCGGCGGGTAAAAAGGCCACTGAAAAGGTGCTTGCCGTTCTGCAGGAGGCGGGCGTGAAGGCGAGGATACTCCGCCTGCCCGAATGCAAGGACCCCGATGAATTCATAAAGAAAAAGGGAGCCGCTCGTTTTGAAGCGCTGCTCGACGGTGCCGTGAGCGACATCGAATACCGTCTGCACGAGGCATCGGACGGTTTAGACCTCGACACAAGCGACGGCAAGCTTGAATATCTGAATCGGGCGATACTTGTGCTTGCTGCCCTGAATGACGATATGGCGCGCGACCTTTACGCGGGAAGGCTTTCCGAGGTTTGCGGTGTTTCGAAGGATGCTATCCTGATGAGCGCCGCAAAGGCAAGAGAAAGAAAGCGTAAAGAGCAGGTCAAAAAAGAGCTTGACAGTATAGTAAGACCCAAGGTCACAAGAGATCCCGTCAATCCGCAAAAGGCGTTATACCCGCGGGCTGCCGCGGCGGAGGAGATGCTTACCGCACTCCTTATTGCGCATCCTAATATGTATGACAGAATAAGCGGTGAGATATCTACCGACGATTTTGTCACCGATTTCGGAAGGCGTCTTTTCGGGGATGTATGCGAGGCTCTCAGTGACGGAGGAGTATTTAATATGGCGTCCCTCGGCGGCAGCTACACGCCCGCCGAAATGGGGCATATCGCGATGCTTGAAAACCTGATACCGACGGGTGACGATATCGAACGGGCGGCACGCGAAAGCATAGCGGTCATAAAGACCGAAAAACTGTTATCCGGGACTTCATCGGAGCTTACCACCGACGAATGGGCAAAGCGTATGGAAGCACTGGCAAACAGTAAGATCAAAAGGGATAAAAACACGGGGGATATATGAAAATGGATAACAAAAAAACTGCAGAAGAGCTCCAAAAGAAATCAGAGGAGGAAGTCAAGGCGCAATTCTACGAAGATATTAAAGACGATCCCACTATGATAGACAGTGAAGAGGATCTTGAGGCTCTCGGGGAGGAGACCCCTCTGCTTGATCTCGACTATGAGCCGAGCGAAGAAGAGCTTAAGATCGAAGAGTATGATGCCGACAAAGCGGTCACCGACGACAGTTGGGATTCGGTATCGCTGGACGATCCCGTCAAGGAATACCTTAAGGAGATCGGAAGGGTTCCGCTTTTGACCTCGGGTGAAGAGATCGAGCTTGCCGAGCAGATAGAAAACGGCGACCAGAAGGCAAAAAAGCGCCTTACCGAAGCCAACCTCCGACTTGTCGTATCAATCGCAAAGAGATATGTCGGCAGAGGTATGCACTTCCTTGACCTTATTCAGGAGGGAAATGTCGGACTTATCAAGGCGGTTGAGAAATTCGATCACACCAAGGGATTCAAATTTTCGACATACGCGACCTGGTGGATAAGGCAGGCGATAACGAGAGCCATTGCCGATCAGGCGAGGACCATCCGTATCCCCGTGCATATGGTCGAAACAATAAACCGACTCAAGAAGGTTCAAAGCCAGCTTCTGCACGAGAACGGCGTTGAGCCGAGCGAAGAGGTCATTGCTGAAAAGATGGGTCTCTCGGTCGAAAGAGTAAGGGAGATCATGAGGGTCGCCCAGGAGCCCGTCTCCATGGAGACTCCCATCGGTCCGGAGGAGGACTCAAGGCTTATGGACTTCATTCGTGACGAGGAAGCTCTTGCGCCCGATGATGCCGCACTAAAGACCATCACAAACGAGGACATCGACTCGGTGCTCAAGACGCTTACTCCGCGTGAGGAGGCGGTCATCAGGCTCCGTTTCGGACTCAAGGACGGCAGGTGTCACACACTGGAGGAGGTCGGAAGCGAATTCCAGGTCACCCGGGAGAGAATCCGTCAGATCGAAGCGAAGGCTCTGCGAAAGCTCAGGCACCCGGTCAGAAGCAGCAAGTTTAAGGACAGGTAGTGTATTAACAATGTTGTTAAACGCGGAAACCGATTACGCAATAAGGATAGTTGCGTTTCTCGCCGATGTGAATGAGAAGCGCGACGCCAGAAGCATTGCCGACGGGACGGGCGTCCCGCTGCGGTTTTGCCTTAAAATACTGAACCGACTTGTGTCGTTTGACATTGTAAAGTCCTATAAGGGCTCAAAAGGCGGATATGTTTTGGCGCGCTCCGCGGACGAGATATCGTTGTTTGAAGTGGTGGAAAAGGTTAACAGCGGATGTGAGCTTATCCACTGCCAATGCGGAGAGTCAAGCTGCACCAATCCCGGCGGTCTGTGCAGATTTATGCCCGCTTTTGACAGAGCGGGTCTGCGGCTCAAAGAGGAGCTCGGGAAGGTCACCTTCGGGTCGGAACACGGCAAACAGGACTGACGCATCCAAAGCAGGCTGCGGCAGTTCGGCAGTTCGGCAGTTCGGCAGCTCGATAGCTCGACGGTTCGGCAGCTCGGCAAGCGGAAAAAAACGACCCGACAAGGGCGGTTGTATCGCTGCAGAAGGTGCATAACACGGCTTTTCGGCGCACCGAAAAGTTCCGTAAGCCGAAAAGACGGTATCGGCAATAAACTTGAGGCTTCTCCGACGGGGAACGCCGCCGATACCGGATATCCATTATCTACGACAAGTAATGATTCCGGGAGGAATAAAAAATGTATACATACAAAACAAAGGGAACCTGTTCAAGGAGCATCAGCTTTGATGTGGACGGCGACGGTCGCCTGACCGAGCTTCACTTTGAAGGCGGCTGCAACGGCAATCTCAAGGGAATATCGCAGCTTTGCAAAGGTATGAAGATCGACGATATAATCGACCGTCTCGAGAACACGGTCTGCGGAATGAAAGGGACCTCCTGCCCCGATCAGCTTGCGCGTGCTCTTAAGGAATACAAAGCGAGCAAGGGTACCGAGAGTGTTTGACGAAGATATCAAAATAGCGGGCGCCGACGCGGGCGATAAAAAGAGCGGTCGGGATTCCGACAGTGCCGTGCAGGAGGAAAGCGAATACCGTCGGCAGCTTGCGTGCGGCAACATTGCGCTTGCCCGTGATGCGGGCAGTAAAATAGCGGTTCAGACTATAAATGCGGCGGGACTGAGTTGGTCCGACGAAAAGGACGACAGCTTTGAGATCCAGCTTCAGAGGGGTCTGCTGCTTGCCTTTTCGGCGGTGGCGACCATCGAATCGGCTTCGCTTCCGAGCGTGCTTGAGGATGTTATGCGGCGCAGCTTTTTCGATGACCTCAGAAATATTGATTCGGCGATGTACAAAGAGACCGCCGAAAGCGGAGCATTTTCTTTTTATTATCTTGCATATCGCAGAGGGACCGACCTTGAGCGGCGTGTCGGTCAGACCTTTGCCATGCTCTGCTCTCACGACGGCGACCCCATATATCAGGAGCTCGGGGAGACGCTTTTCTGTTGGATGAGATCCAAGACGGAGTCCATTTTGAAAAGCATAAGTTTTTTCCCGGTTTGATCCGACCGACAAAGAACGGACACTGCTTTTGACGACAAAGCCGTGTCCTTGTCGCGTCAGGGCGGGCGAAAAAAACGGAAAACAGTCGCAAAGCATTCGTTTCCCTGCGGGCCGAAATCGAGCGTCAACGCCGATTTTTCCCGCTGCTTTGCGGCAAAAAAGCGGCAAGGGAAACGCCTGTCAGCGGGAGCAATTGCGGCGCTTTCACGGACAAAACGGAGGGTTGGTCAAATTGAATAAAACTAAGAAGCGCATACTGCTCGCGGTTTCGGCAATGATTATTATGTGCCTTTCGGGCTGCATCGGGAAAGCCCCAATCGGTAACATCAGCGAGTCAGACAGCAGTTATCATCACTCAAGCGGAGGGATAACACCCGACACACCCTCAAAATTGAGTGACGAAGACATTGAGAGCATGGTGAGCAGGATGACCGACGAGGAGCTCGTGGGTCAGTGCTTTCTTGTGCGGTGCCCTAAAGAGAATGCGGTCGCCGATGTCTCTAAATATAAGCTTTCGGGGTATATCCTCTTCGGCAGAGATTTTCAGGACTCGGTGACCGAAAGGGTCTGCGGAGCCATAGCAGCTTATCAGGCGGCATCAAGCATACCGCTTATCATCGCGGTCGACGAGGAAGGCGGTACCGTAAACCGCGTAAGCCTCTACAGTCAGTACGGCAAAGATCCTTTCAGATCTGCCAAGGATATTTTTGCTGAAGGCGGATATGATGCGATAGAGTCTGACGCAGTAATAAAAGCCAACTTTCTCAAAAACCTGGGGATAAATGTAAACCTCGCGCCTGTGTGCGATGTGAGCAAAAAGGGGAGCTATATGTATCCTCGCTCCTTTGGTGATGACGCGTCGGCGGTGTCGGAATTTGTAAAGCGTGTCGTTACGGGCAGCGAGAAAAGCGGTGTTGCTGCCGTGCTGAAGCATTTCCCGGGATACGGCGACTGTGAAAACACCCATAGCGGCATCGCCTATGACGACAGGTCGATCGAGCAGTTCCGAGAGTGCGATTTTCTCCCCTTTAAGGCGGGTATCGCCGCGGGCTGCGGCGCCGTTCTGGTGTCGCACAATATAGTAAGGTGTATGGACGCGGAGCTGCCGGCCTCGCTCTCCCCTGCTGTGCATAAGGTCCTCAGGGAAGAACTCGGTTTCGACGGTGTGATAATGACCGACGATATTTATATGAAAGCCATAACCGAATACACGGGAGGCGACGCCGCATATGCCGCGGTAGCGGCGATAAAGGCGGGAAACGATCTTATAATCAGCACCGAATATCAGCTTCAGATCCACGCGGTCATAAGGGCGCTCAAAGAAAAGGAACTCAGCCGTAAGGAGCTTGAGAAGTCTGCCGTCCGTATTCTCAAATGGAAGCGCAACAAAGGGATCATTAAATAATCGGACCGTGCGAGGCCGCGGGTGCGGCCAAGCGTAAGGCGTGCAGACGGCGCAGGGTGCCGTCGGAGCTTTCCGTGGGCGAGTAAGATGCCGTCGGACGGCAAACAGTAAAGCTCGGCACCGAAAAGCGGCGGCGGGCGAATAACAAAAAGGAGAATTGCCATGGAAACGGTAAAAGTGCCGTCAAGTGACGGGATCCATACTTTAAGCGGAAGGCTTTATCTTCCCGACGGAGAAATAAAGGGACTGTTCCATATCGTGCACGGAATGACCGAGCACATTGCCCGTTATGACAGATTTATGCAGGATATGTGCAAACAGGGATTTGCCGTATTCGGCTATGATAATCTCGGTCACGGATACACCGCCGACAACGAGAAAGAGTTGGGGTTCATAGCCGAAAAGGACGGCTATAAATACCTTTACCGCGATGTAAAGGTGTTTTCGGACGCAATGCGCAAAAGACTCGGGCACGAGCTCCCCTATATTCTTATGGGGCACAGTATGGGCTCCTTTATAGTGCGTTCCGCAGTGATAAACGGCACCGATCCCGATATACTCATAATTATGGGCACCGGCGGTCCCAACCCTGCGGCATCCTTCGGAGCGGCGCTTGCAAAAAGTATAAAGAAGAGGAAAGGATCGCACTATTACTCGGAAAAGCTCGACCGAATGATCTTCGGAAATTACAGCAGTCGGTTCGATCCGAACGATCCGACATCCTGGATCTCAACCGACAAAGAGACCCTGAAGAAATATGCTCATGATCCTTTTTGCACCTTCAAGTTCACCGTGAGCGCAACGGAGGACCTTATCCGCCTCAATATGCTTGCAAACAGTGCGAAATGGTATAAGGAGATCGACAAAAAGATGCCCATACTTTTGGTGTCGGGCGGCGACGATCCCGTGGGTGACTACGGCAAGGGCGTGGAAAAGGTCTACAAGCGGCTGATCAAAAGCGGTGCGAACGCAGGGCTCGTAATATTCGAAGGCTTCCGTCACGAGATCCTGAACGATTTTTCGTATGACGATGTCCTTAAGACCATATCCGATTTTGTAAACGGAAATATTCGGTGACGGGTATTTTGACTCGGCGGCAGCTACGGCATATGACAAGCACCGCCTTCGGACATAAAGTCCGAAGGCGGTGCTTTTTTCTTTATCGGGATCCGAGGGCTGCTCTGCCGCCGCGGCGGAAAGGATCACAAAAGCTTCCTTTCTATCGCGAGTCGACGCTGTTCCCGGAGATTATTCGCCTTTGTCCTCTTTTTTGTTTTTGCCCGTGAGGACCACATTGGTGATGATTCCGAGGATGAGTGCGCAGGCAACTTCGGTTATGGTTACCTTTCCGAAGGATATCGACAGTCCGCCGATACCGGCTATCAGGATGACAGATGCGGTAAAGAGGTTGCGGTTTTCGTCAAGGTCGACCTGCTGGAGCATCTTGAGACCGCTTACCGCGATGAATCCGTAGAGGGTCACGCAAACGCCGCCCATTACGCAGGCAGGTATCGAATCAAGGAAGGCGACGAATGGTGAGACGAAGGCGATGAGCATGGACATTATTGCGGTTGCGGTGATGGTTGCGACCGAAGCGTTTCTCGTTATAGCGACGCATCCGACCGACTCACCGTAGGTGGTGTTGGGGCATCCGCCGAACACGGCTCCTACCATTGAGCCGACGCCGTCGCCGAGGAGGGTTCTTGAAAGACCGGGATCGGTAAGGAGATCCTTTTCGATTATTGCAGAGAGGTTCTTATGATCGGCAATGTGCTCCGCGAAGACAACAAATGCGACCGGCACATAAGCCACTGCGATGGTTCCTATGTAAGCTCCGTTCAGCTCTCCGATACCCTTTGCTGCATTGAGGAATGTGAACTCGGGGACCGTGAAGAATGTGCCGAAGTTTACGCCGTCGGCGGCAAGCGCCTTGAAGGGTGCGAAGTCGATTATCTGAAGTGCAGTATTGCCGGTGTTAAGTCCGATCACCGTCATTACGGCTGCTACCGCGTATCCTGCAAGTATACCGATAATGAAGGGGATGAGTTTTGCCATCTTCTTGCCGTAGGTTGAGCAGATAACGACCGTGAAGAGGGTCACAAGTCCGCAGGCAAGTGTTGCATAGGGGCTGGCGAGCGATGCGCTTTCGGCGTCAAGGATATCGCCTTTAAGCATATCGCCCACGGCGTTTCCCGCAAGTGAAAGTCCGATTATCGCAACCGTAGGTCCGATAACGACCGCAGGCATAAGTTTATTTATCCAGTTGACTCCGACGAGCTTTACGATAAGAGCGATCAGCACATATACAAGACCTGCGAAAGCCGCGCCGATTATGAGGCCCAAATATCCGAGCTGCATTGAAATGCCGCCCGCGAATGCCGCAAACATTGAGCCGATGAAGGCAAAGGACGAACCGAGGAACACGGGGCTGCGGAATTTGGTGAAGAGCTGGTAAACTATTGTTCCCATGCCTGCACCGAAGAGCGCCGCAGACGCAGTCATGCCGTTTCCGACTATAGCGGGAACCGCGATGGTTGCCGCCATGATTGCGAGAAGCTGCTGAAATCCGAAGACGATCAGCTTCCCGAAGCCGGGACGGTCCTTAATGCCGTAGATCATTTTCATAAGTATATCCTCCCTATTTTAACACTTTCGTGTTTTTTACATCTCATAAAGCTCGACGGCGGTCTTGCCGTCGTATTCGGGCAGACAGACCGATATCATCTCGCTTCGCGAGGTCGGAATGTTCTTGCCGATGTAGTCTCCTCTTATCGGCAATTCGCGATGCCCCCTGTCTATAAGCACCGCAAGCTGGATGACCGACGGTCTGCCCACGGACATCAGTGCATCTATAGCCGCCCGTGCCGTTCTGCCGGTATAAAGAACATCATCGACCAGGATGATCCGTTTGTCGGTGACATCAAAGCCGATGTCGGTGCCGTTTACGGTGGGGTCGGGTGTTATCTCCGAAATATCATCCCTGTAAAGAGAAATGTCGACCGTTCCGACATTCACCCCTTTACCCTCAACCGCCTCAATGTTGGCAGCTATCTTTTTTGAGAGAGGAACGCCTCTTCTGTAAATGCCGACAAGCGCCACATTGTCCACTCCGCCGTTCTTTTCGATTATCTCGTGAGCAATTCTGCGCAGCGCCCTCTCGACCGAAGCTTCATCCAAAATCTGCGATTTGAATTTCATTGTTCTGTCCTCCGTTTCGCTCGGAAAGGCATAAAAAAATAACCCTGCCGAACGACAAGATTACAACAAATACCGACACGGAGCGCACACCGAATTCTCGGCATAGCCGTGCCTCATATCACAAACCTTGTCGGTCTCTCTGTACCGCCCTTAAAAGTTCTTTTACGGTATTCTAACACATCCGCCCCCATTTGTAAAGTCTTTTTTCAACATTTTTTCACACTTTTTGCAAAGGCAATCAGGATAGGCGATTTTAACGGAGCTACGCAGGACTTCAAACGACTCTGTAGTCGGCGTTGGATGAGTCGGTATGAAGATGATCCGAGCGGAGAGGCGGCGCCGCGCGACCCGCCTCGGACGGTCGCGAAACAGAGGGGGGACGGCGGTTTTTATCCCCTGCCGGACATGCAGCCGAGCAGAACAGCGCACCTTTGAGTCACGAACGGTAAAGCGAAGCCGTCCCGCCCCTCGTTTGCCGCGCCTTCGGCGCTTCGCGGCGCCGCCGATCGGCGATCATCTTCCCCGACAAAAGACTTCCGCGCGCAAAAGAATAACGCGGCGCACCCTGCGCGCCGCGCTCCTCTTCCTCTGCACCCGCAATTTTTGCCTGCGGTAAACATTAAAAAGCCGATGCTTTACACATCGGCATCTCCTCGCGCCGCCGGCTTTCTGCCCCCGCCGTTATTATTCGGTCGGATCTGCCCCGAACGATCTTCTCGCGCCCACCGAAGCACTCCCAAGCGCTCCGACGGGCGCTTGCCGCCTATGGCTATTCTTCCATCTGTCTCCCCAAAAACCCCGCAGCAACTCGGCATATCCTTATGTCAGCCTCACCGGGTGCGTAATTCGCGCCCTCGGGCATTATAAGAACGACCGCTCCCGAAATATCACCCGAAGAGATTATCGGTGCCGCCATTGCCGCACGCAGATCGCTTCCCTCAAAAGGCTTCATCACCTTTGTTTCGCCGTTTTTGTAGATATATATCCGACGGTCTTCGGTCAGCCGCTCAAGCTCACTCGATATCCTGCGATCAACGGTTTCTCTTTTCGACACACCCGCTGCCGCCACAACACGGTCACGATCGCAGACCGCGATACCGAAAGCGCAGTCCTGCGCCATGACCTCGGCATACTGAGCAGCCAGAGAGGTCATTTCGCCTATCGGTGAATACTTTTTGAATATAACCTCACCGTCCGTAGCGGTGTATATTTCAAGCGGGTCGCCGTCGCGGATACGCATTACGCGGCGGATCTCTTTCGGGATGACCACTCTTCCGAGGTCATCTATTCGGCGGACAATTCCGGTTGCTTTCATATATAGATCTCCTTTATGTTCAGCTGGTGATGCTATTATCTGTCATTTGAGAAGATTTATACCGTACAAAGCATTATTTACCGTATGTTTTTAGGTCGCGCGGCGTGCAGCCGTAATGCGATTTTACCGATCTTGCCAAATACTTTGCGTCGCAAAAACCGCTGCGTGATGCAGCCGCTTCCACGGACACTCCGCAGGCGATCAGCGTTCTGGCATATTCAAGGCGCAGCTGCGTGATATATGCGATCGGCGATTTTTGATAGTATTTATTAAAAAGTGTCCTGAGAGAGGTGCCGCTGATACCCGTTTCGGTGCACACGGTCCGAACCGAGAGGTGATTATCCTTAAAGTGCGCATTGATAAAAGAAACGGCGTTAAGAAAGTAATCGGGCCACTGCTCCGCCGCCTGATCCTCTCCGATCTTCCCGAAAATACGATACATCCCGGAAAAAACATACGGCAGGCAGCCCGGAGTTTTACTCTCCCAATAGAGTTCGGCATTGAGAAACAGCCGATAGAGATCGTCGAATCCGCCGGTGCGGTACACCTCCGGGACGGGATCATCCTTTTCGGTATCAAAATGGATTACGATTATTTCACTGTTGTGATATTGTGCCGTATAAGGCAGGTGCTGCGGGAGATACAGTACATCGCCCGTCGTTATCGGATAATCTTACGGTGACACTGCCCCGCATCCGAAACGACAGTGCGGCATATTCACGCGGACCGACATTCAATGTTCCGCCGTCGCATTTTATGCGTTCCACACCGATAATATGTCTGACGGGATTCTGACAATTTATGATCAATTTATCCACCTCTGTTATAATGATATCACGACATCACGCGAATTACAACATTGTGATTTATGATGATTTGTCCACCTTTTCGGTTGAAATGTCCGTGTTCGTTTTCTGCGTATGCAGTATAATTAAGAGCAAATTGCAGCACTAAAACCTATAGCGGCACAATTCCGGAGGGCAAAACATGACGGCGCTTTTATATGTTATAAGTATTTTCGGTTCTGTGGGACAAACGACGCTCGGAAAGCAGTATACGAAAAAGGGCGGGCGGGCAACGGATTTCAATATTTGCAAAGCCGCTTCGGGAGCTTTGTTTTTTCTTATCGCAGGGCTGATCGGCGGACTTGAGTTTCACACTCCGACCGTGATGATCGGAGCGGTTTACGGTGTATTTCTCTGCATCGCGATGTACACCGGGCTTGAGGCGCTCGCCTTGGGACCCATGGGATTGACAGGTATGATCGGTTCGTTTTATCTGGTGATACCTCTGTTGTTCGGTCTGATCGCATGGGACGAGACCCTGTCGGGGTTCGGCATTGCGGGACTCTGCCTTTTAGCGGCCTCGCTTATAATGATCAACGCTAAAGCGGGCGGCGGCACTTCGCTCAAATGGGCGGTGTATGCACTGTCTACCATGGCGGCAAACGGCTTTTGCTCGGTGGCGCAAAAGTACCATCAACGGTCGTTCCCCGGGCAGTATCGCACGGAGTTTATGTTGTCGGCGCTCACTGTAATAACGGTATTGCTTGTTATGAAAAAGCTTTTGAAAAAGGAGTCATTCAAGCCGTGTCCCTCGGGTTTTGCGGCAGGGATCTTTAACGGCGCCTCCCAATATATCGTGCTGCTTTTGGCTGCCGAGGTTAAGGCTTCCGTTTTGTTTCCCGTCCTTTCGGTCAGCAATATTATGGCGGCATGGGCGGTCGGGTTGATATTCTTCAAAGAGAAAACAAGTCTTAAACAGGCGGCGGGGCTTTTGTGCGGACTCGTTTCCCTGATCCTTTTGAATATTTCCGCCTGAAAGGAGGGCGGCGGTCCGCTGCCGCATCGGGCGGTCCGCCCGATGCGGGACGGGTTTTGTTTGTGCGTCCCTCGGTTTACGCCGAGGGGCGCACATTTTCGCAAGGCGGGTCTGAAATCATTCAATGGGATTTACTTTTATGCGCAGTTGTTGTATACTGTGGTTCGGATATTATGATAAGCGGAGAAAAGCTGTACGAAGATCCCCGCAAACATCGGCGCTCATCAAAGCAAAAAAGGCGCTGAAAGCGCCGAAAGGGGACGCTGACAGACGGCAAGGCTCGGCCCTCTCTGCTTAAATTTTCTGCGCGGCAGTGCGGGAAATCCACGCTCAAAAAACGAGTTTGGATCACTCCCGCTTGCCTAATCTGACGGACGGTGCAAAACAATGAGTAAAAAAATGAGTATAAAGTCAGCGATCATTCTTCTGAGCGCGGCGCTTATATGGGGAGCGGCGTTTTCCGCCCAAGTCACCGCGGGTGAGAACGGGCTCGGCTCCTTTACTTTCAACGGTATAAGATTTCTGATAGGCGGCATCTCCTTAATTCCCGTTATTCTGATTTTCGAAAGGCGCAGGCCCTCCGCCGAATCAAAGCCGTTTATAAGGTGCACCATGCTCCCCGCGATGCTTTCGGGAGTTTTTCTGTTCGCCGCGGCGACGCTTCAGCAGATGGGGATAAACATCGGTAAAAACGGCGGCAAAGCGAGCTTTATTACGGGCTTTTACATTGTGCTCGTCCCCATTTTTTCTTTGATCCTGTTCAAGAAAAAGACCGGATTTAATGTGTGGGTCGGCGCGCTTCTTGCGGTACTGGGACTGTATTTCATCGGAGTCGTGCCGGGAGAAAGGATATCATTGGGAGATCTTCTTGTCTTCGCGGGCGCATTTTTTTGGGCATTCCAGATACTCACCATTGACCGATACATCGGCAACGCGATGCCCGTGAGATTTGCGATGATCCAATTCTTCACCTGCGGGCTTATCGCCCTCGTTATTGCACTGTTCACCGAGCACATAGACCTTTACGCCGTTGCCGAAAGCAAATGGGCGATACTTTACGCGGGTGTGATGTCTTCGGGGATTGCCTATACCCTGCAGATCATCGGTCAAAAAGGGAGCGATCCCGCCGTCGCCTCCATGCTCCTGTCGACCGAATCGGTGTTCGGGGCGCTTAGCGGACTACTCATAAACCACACCACCCTTTCGCCCCGCGCAATAGCGGGATGTGTGCTTATGTTCGCGGGAATAACCGTGTCGCAGATAGCATTTCGGCAACCCGTCCGTGCAGCAAAAAACAATACGGAGGGCGACGGCAGATGATGAATGCTTTTAAGGACGCCTTATGGATTTGGTGCAATGCCGATCCTAAGGAAGACGAATACGGGGAGTTTATCGACGCCTTTGACCGTCGGTCGGGCAAAACGGTTTTAAGGGTCTCGGCCGACAGTAACTATGCGGCATATATAAACGGATCTCCGGTAGCCTTCGGGCAATATGCCGATTATCCGTATGACAAGATATATGATGAGATAGATATTACCGCCGCCTGTCGGGACGGTGAAAACCGTCTTGCGGTTATAGTTTGGTATTACGGAACGGACACTACCCAAGTGTATTACCCCGGAAATGCGGGTTTGATATATGAGGTCTGCTGCGGGGATCGGGTACTATGTAAAAGCGACCGCAACAGTCTTTCCCGCCTGAGCAGGGCATATAAAAGTCATACGAGGCGGCTGATCACCGAACAACTCGGCTTCAGCTTCAGTTACGACGCCTCACGCGAGGACGACTGGATGACAGAAGACTGCGAAGGTTTTGCCCCGTCGGCGGCGGTGGATCAGGTTCTGCCCCTGCGCATACGCCCCGTAGAGCGGCTGACGCCGCTGCCTGCCGTCATCGGATCCGAATGCAGGAAGATTTCGGACACCGATGTTATTTACGACCTCGGCGGCGAGCAGGTCGGTGCTTTGAGCCTGTCATTTTTTTCACCGTGCGAGCAGGACATAACGGTGGCATACGGCGAACATCTTGCCGACGGCTGCGTCAGGCAGATCATCGGGGATCGGAATTTCAGCCTTTCTTACCGTGCCGCAGCGGGTGACAATAAGTTTGTCAACCTTCTTCGCCGACTCGGATGCAGGTATCTTGAGCTGCGCTCCGAGCAGCCTCTCGTCGATGTCGAAGCGGCGTTGATCCCCTGTATGTACAAGGTTTGTGAAAAAGAGCGGCCGCCTCTTGACGGCATCAAAAACAAGGTATACGATATGTGCGTAAGGACTCTTCGATCCTGTATGCATGAGCATTACGAGGACTGCCCGTGGCGCGAGCAGGCACTTTACACAATGGACAGTCGGAATCAGATGCTCTGCGGATATTACGCCTTCGGCGAATACACATTTCCTCGGGCAAATCTGCAGCTCATATCGGAAGATCGCAGGGTCGACGGACTTCTCTCTATCTGCTTTCCCACCAAACGCGATCTGGTGATACCGTCGTTCACCCTGCTTTTTTTAATCGCGTGCAAAGAGTATCTTGAATACAGCGGCGATAAGGAATTCATTGAAAAAATATATCCGAAAGCGGCCTCGTGTATCAAGGCATTTCGTGACAACATGAAAGACGGTCTTGCTATACCTTTTACGGGAAAGTGTTACTGGAACTTTTACGAGTGGAGGCCGGGTCTTGACGGCACCGCTGATGTCGGCGGCAGCCCAGACCTCATTCTGAACGCCTTGTTATCCCTTGCTTTACGGGATCTTGCGGCAATATCCGATGCGCTCGGGAAGAAAAGTGATTATTTATCCGAATCAAAAAGGTTGAGCGATCGCATACGCGATGTCTTTTTTTCGGAAAAAGACGGATTGTTTTTCGACCGCCCCGACGGATCATCTTACAGTCAGCTCGGCAACTCACTCGCCGTGCTTTGCGGTGCGGCGAGCGGAGATGAGGCGGCGGTCTGCCGTCGACTGCTTCACGATCGGAAGATGACCCCGATCTCATTATCGATGAAATGCTTTATGTATGATGCGTTGCTGAAAACAAATCGAGAAGAATACGGGGCGGCAATACTCGCCGACATTGAGAAGACCTACCGCCCGATGGCGGAAAGCGGCAGTGACACCGTGTGGGAGACCGAGTCGGGCGAAAGCGACTTTGACGGCGCCGGCAGTCTCTGCCACGGCTGGAGCGCGATGCCGATATACTATTACCATATTCTTTTATCGGGCGATCGGACAGGCAGTTGATGCGGCAAGGAAAACCCTCGCGGCAGACAAGACGGTGCGTCGCCTAATCGACCCCGCAGTTCACCGAATCAACTCTACTCACGGTAGAGTACAAAAACGCCGCCCGTCGGCGCGCGCTGCCTGCGCTCGATTTGTCCTCTAAAGACCGGCTCGGATCACTCTTGTCTGCTTAAACAACTGCTGCTGGTTTCCGTCGGCGAAGCCGACACCGTACTTTTTCACTATGCACTATTACTTATTACTTTCTCTTTACGCGGCGGTGGGTGCGGGGCGAGTGCGGAAGATGCAGCAACCGACCCTACTTGCGGCAGCGTGCAAAGACGCCGCCCACCGCGCGAGGGAGTGCGCGGTGGGCGGCGGGGTTGCAGTAAGCGGACGGCAGAGGCAAATCCTGCATCGACGCGCACCCGTCTGCCCCCCCACGCCCGCGCCGTTCGACAAAATTCGACACGGGTGTGTTTTTTGAATTTGGTTTTTACCGTGTCAGGTGTTGTCCGCTTTCGATCGGTGCGCCCGCGCAGGGCGCGGGCGGTGAGGGTGCGGTAAACCTCTTGCGTGCGTGAACCGATGAGCGGCAACGGCGGCGGGATTCAAGGCGTAGCGGCGATTATGCATGGATTTCCGTCGGCGAAGCCGACACCTTACTCTTTCACTATACGCTTTTATTAATTACTTTCTGATTTTGGCAGTTCACGAACCCCCGCCGTGCCCGCACCTTGCGCGGGCACAAAAAGCAACGAGTAAACCGCGACTCTACTCACGGTAGAGTACAAAAAAAGCCGCCCGTCGCGCGCGGGAGTGCTCGGTGGGCGGCGAATGAAAAACTCAGGATCGGGCTGACTGTTATGATTATTCGTCGGCGAAGCCGACACCGTACTTTTTCACTATGCACTATTACTTATTACTTTCTCTTTACGCGTCGGGGCGATCAAAGCTTTTCTTATTGACAAGACGGTGCCGTACGGATATAATGTAGCTAAATTAAGGTGGGGTGGACGGTATGAGAAAATTTCTTAAAGATTTCAAGGATTTCGCAATGCGCGGCAATGTCATCGACATGGCGGTCGGCGTTGTGATAGGTGCATCATTCGGAAAAATCGTGACGGGGCTTGTCAACTATATAATAAATCCGATCCTCGGGTTTATCATACCGAGCGGCAACCTTGACTCGGTAAAGACGGTCATAACCGCCGCCGACCCGGATGCGGGCATTGAAGAGGTTGCCATTCTTTGGGGCACATGGCTGCAGACGATAATCGACTTTTTGATAACCGCGCTTTGCATATTCCTGTTTCTTAAGGTCATTATGAAGGCAAAGAATACCATTGAGGCAAAAAAGATAGCTGCCGAAAAAGCAGCCGAAGAAGAGAAAAAGGCAGAAGAAGAGAGGAAGGCCGCAGAGGCGGAAGCCGCTGTGAAAGACAAAGAAGACCGTCTTATTTCAGCCGAAGAGAGCGTTCAGAGGCAGGAAGCCCTGCTCACCGAGATCAGAGACGCATTGTTAAAAAGATAAAACCGTTTTCGCGCAGGCGGAGCCGATCGAGACTGTCGGCTCCGCCCGTTTTTTTTCACCAACCCCCTCCCTCTCTTTTTTCACGGGCGGTCGGCATGCGTCCCGATGCTGACTTTTCCGCCCATCCCGTCTGACGGATGCGCAATATCTTCCGTTTCTATGTCGAGAAGAACCATTGACTTGGTTGATGTAATAAAGTATAATACGATTGTGTAAATATAATTATCGGGGCGACGGCATTCGGGAAAACAAAATTATGCTGATCCCTCTGCCGCAGTTGTTTTATTTATGTATGAGAGAAGGGAAACAGTGTAAATGTACGCCAAATACTTTAAAAGATTTTTTGATTTTCTGTTGTCCTTTCTTGCTCTTGCTGTGTTGTCCCCGATACTGCTTGTTCTGACGGCGGTGGGTGCCGTTGCTATGCGCGGCAATCCGTTCTTCACCCAACTTCGGCCGGGAATGAAAGGTGAAAGCGGAAACGAAAAAATTTTCAGGCTCATCAAATTCCGAACCATGAGCAATAAAAAAGATTCCGAAGGCAATCTGCTGCCCGACGCGGAGAGACTGAACGGTTACGGCAGATTTCTGCGCTCCACCTCAGCGGACGAGTTGCCGTCGCTGATAAACATTATGAAGGGTGACTTGGCAATAGTCGGTCCGCGACCCCAGCTTGTGCGGGATATGGTGTTTATGACGCCCGAGCAGCGCCGCCGGCACAGTGTCAGACCCGGGCTTACGGGACTTGCGCAGGTGAGCGGCCGAAACAACATAACATGGGAGCAGAAATTTGCCTACGATCTTGAATACATAGATAGCGGAATCACGGCTGTCAAGGATATGAAAATCATTTTCCGCACAGTGTGGAAGGTTCTTAAGCGGAGCGACACGGTGAGGGTAGGAACCGCTTCGGATATGGATTTCGGTGACTGGCTTGTAAAAGAGGGTAAGATTGCCGAAGAGGAATATGAAGAAAAGCAGTCAGAGGCAAAGGAGCTTTTGAAGGCATAAACCGGTTTGACGGCCGCATCGTGCGGTTAATATGCCTACAAACCGCATATTCGCCTGTCAACCGTTTCGCCGGGCCCCTGTGTGTAAAATGTGCATCTTCTCTGCCGAAACCCTTCCGACTTCGGTATCGCCCGAAGTCCGTTTTCTCATTTCCTTTGAAGTCGGTCACGGAAGCAAGGGTAAAGACGATCACTGCTTATTATTCCGTAACCGCCTGTCAGGGTTGATCGGAATCCGAATCACAAGCTGCCTGCCGCAGCGCACTCTACGCCGCCCGTCAGGGCGGCTGCTTTTTTTCGTTCTGACAGTCGAAATTCGTTGTTCGTAAGCCGATTATCACGCCGCAAATGCCGATTATAACTATTGATAAACCTTCAAATATATGATATTATATTATGTGTATGACCTTTTATCATAAGACAAATGAATCGTTTTTGGACGGAGCCCCGGCGGTTGCCGCCCGGACACCCGTTCTTTGATACCCTAAAAAACAACCGTTAAAGGAAGATGTGTTGTGAGCGAAAAAATTGAATTCTCGGTTTCAATGTGCGTATGGGCAGGCGACGATCCCGACTTTTTCGACGCTGCTATAGAAAGTATATCCGAGCAAACTGTTCAGCCGACCGAAATGGTTTTGACGGTAGACGGTCCCATTCCGGAAAAGACCGAGAGTGTCATTCAAAAGTACCGCGATACTCTGCCCCGAAAGAGCATTGGTTTCAAGGTTGTATATTTGGAGAAAAATGTCGGACACGGCGAAGCCCGCAGAGTCTGTTTTGAAAATTGCGCTTGTGATCTTATTGCGCTGATGGACGCAGACGATCTGTCGCTTCCCGACCGCTTTGAAAAGCAACTGGATATCTTCAAGCGTGATCCCGACACTTCCGTAGTAGGCGGGAACATCAGAGAGTTTATCGGCAGCCCCGATAACTGTGTCGGAAGGCGGATCGTTCCCGAAACCGACGCCGAGATCAAGGAGTATCTGAAAAAGCGGTGTCCGATGAATCAGATAACGGTCATGTTCAAAAAAGCCGCGGTTGAGGAAGCCGGAGGTTACGTGGATTGGTTTTGTGAAGAAGACTATTATTTGTGGCTCCGTATGTCGCTGATCGGCAAAAAATTCGCCAATGTTCAGTATGACCTCGCCAATGTTCGTGTGGGCGAAGATATGTATAGCCGCCGCGGCGGTGTAAAGTATTTTAAAAGCGAAGCAAAGCTTCAGCGCTACATGCTCAAAAACGGTATTATCGGATTGCCGCGATATCTGATAAATGTATCCGAACGCTTTATACTTCAGGTAATGATGCCGAATAAGATAAGAGGTTTTCTGTTCCGCAAATTTGCAAGGTCATAAAAGGAAAGATACATATGAAGAAATATAAAATTGGTTATACCACCGGTGTTTTTGATATGTTTCATATCGGTCATCTCAACATATTGAGGCGGGCGAAGGAGCAGTGCGACTACCTTATCGTGGGGGTCAGTACCGACGAGCTGGTGCAGTCGTACAAGCACAAGACCCCGATCATTCCGTTTGATGAGCGTGCGGCGATCGTTGAGGCGATAAAATATGTCGACCGCGTGGTTCCGCAAGTCAATCTGGACAAATTTGAGGCGTGGCAAAGCCTTGGGTTCAACGCGATATTTCACGGCGACGACTGGAAGGGCTCGGGGCTTTACAACGACATTGAAAAGCGTCTCGCCGCAGTAGGCGTCGACCTGGTATTTCTGCCCCACACCGACGGAACATCTTCCACGCTGCTTTCCGAAAAGCTGACGAGGATATAGTTATGATCAACATTGTCAGAGAAAGCGACTGCTGCGGGTGCGGAGCCTGCAGTGTTGTTTGTCCGCGCGGCTGCATAACCATGAAAAAAGGGACCCTCGGGCACCTTTTCCCCGCTGCCGACGCAAAAAAATGCGTTGACTGCGGTCTGTGCGACAAGGTCTGCCCCATGATCCCGGGACTTGCGCCTTCGGTCGGAGTCCCTTCTTCCGATGCCGCTCTTTCCGAAGGATCTTCCGCCGCAGCCTCCTTTACCGAGATTTCTTCCGCTGAGGTCCCTTATGCCGAAACTTCCCCTGCCGGGACACCCTCCGCGGATCAGCGGGTCTTTGCCGCTTATGCGAAGGACGGCAGCATCCGTTTTTCCGGTTCCTCGGGCGGAATGTTCGGAGTTTTCGCAAGGAAAGCCATCCGTTCGGGCTACACCGTCTACGGTGCCGCTTTTGATAAAGATATGAAGCTCAGGTGCACCTCCGCCGATTCGGTCGATTCTCTCGCCCCTCTTTACAAATCCAAATATCTTCAGAGCGATCTGACGGGCAGTTATAAAGAGATCCGCGACCGATTGACCGCGGGGCAAGGGGTGATGTTTGTGTCGACCCCATGTCAGGTCGCAGCCCTCAGAAAGTATCTCGGCAGGGAATACTCCAACCTTCTGACAGTTGACTTCTTTTGCCACGGTGTCCCGAGTCAGGCATTTTTTGACGATTGTCTTGCCGTTGACGGCAGGCGTTTCGGCGGCAAGGTAAAGGGGTATGAGTTCCGAACAAAGAGAAAGCACGGGTCGACCCCTCACTATTTTACCGAAGTCTATGAAAAGGACGGCACGGAAAAGACGGTAAGCGACTACTACTTCGGATCCCCGTTTTACGCCGTGTTTCAAAAATATATCGATCTGCGCGAGAGCTGCTACAACTGTCGGTTCGCCGGCAGAGAACGCTTTTCCGACATTACCGTCGGAGATTTTCACGAGATAGACAGATACCTCGGCGGGATAGACCGTTTTGACGGCGTCTCCACCGTTGTTGTCAATTCGCCGAAGGGCTCGGCGTTCTGGGAGCTTTGCAAAGAGGACACGGTACATTTCCCCATGGATGTCGAGCGGCTGATCGGGGACGGTGTCATTTTCGGTTCGGGCACCGAGAGGCCGTCGGGGAGAGACGAATTCATAAAGGACAGTCGGGAGCTTGACACCGAGGAGCTCCTTAAAAAGTGGGCTGATCCGGGATCGTACAAAACCAAGCGTTTATACTATTCCCTGCCGTCGCCAATACGGAAATGTCTTAAAAAAATAATGGGGGTATGAGTCTGTGAAGTATATGCGCGAGGGTCTTGACGACCGTTACGGCTTTTTGCCTCTTCAGGATAAGATACTTGAGATCGCCGTCTATGCGGACGCTCTCTGCCGCGAAAACGACATTGACTATTGTCTGATGGGCGGTTCCGCGCTGGGTGCGAAGCGGCACGGTGGGTTTATCCCGTGGGATGACGACCTTGACATATTCATGACACCCTCACAGTATGAGCGCTTTCGCGAGGTCTTTTCCGAGAAGGGCGATCATGATAAGTTTTATCTTCAGGAGTGGGGTGCGACCGACGGAATGGTCACGATCTCAAAGATCCGTATGAACAACACCACTTATATTGAAGAGTCGCTCCGAGACTGGGACATTCATCAGGGGATATACATAGACATCTTTATTCTTCACACCTGTCCGAATAATCGTTTGGAGCAGCTGCATCAATGTCTGTGGGCTAAGTATGTCATCATGAAGGGTCTTGCCGTTCGCGGCTATACGCGCCGCGGAGGATTTTTGGGGTTTGCGCTCAAGGTCATGGCAAAAATGCCCGACAAATTCCTTGTTAAGCACGGTCTGAAGCAGGTCTACAGGTATCGGAACCGCAAGACAAATTATTATTGCAACTTCTTAGGCAAAGCCGTTTTTTCGAATGCGATATACAAGCGCGAATACTTTGACGAGACGGAGTATATCCCTTTTGAAACGGTCGAGCTGCGGGCTCCGAAAAAGCTGCACGAATTCCTTTCCGATCGTTTCGGGGACTATATGAAGCCGCCGTCCCCCGACCGCATAAAGTGGGCGCAGCACTCCGAGTAATGTAACACCGAGGTAGATTTTCGTCAGATTCTGCCACATTGCGTGAATTTTGCGGACGAATCAAAATTGATCTGAGAGAAGAGGAAATGTTCGAATGAATTTCGAAGTATTGGTTGCAACGATGCATCAGTCCGATTTTTCGAAGATAAGCGAGATGAACATCTCCTCCGATGTTGTGTTTGCCAATCAGTGCGACCGAACGGCTTACGAGGAGCTCCGCTTTGACGGTCATACGGCAAAAATGATCTCCACCGAGACCCGCGGTGTGGGGATGAATCGTAATCTCGCTTTCGATTATGCCTCGGGAGATATCTGTCTGTTTGCGGACGACGATATGCGTTACGACGACGGCTACGAATCGGTCATATTAAACGAGTTTGCCGAAAATCCCAAGGCGGATATAATTATTTTCAACATCGGAACGAGCACGCCCGAAATGGGACGAATGCCCACTCAGATAAAAAAGAAAAAGTATATGCACACCTGGTCCAGAAATCCTTACGGAGCGCCCAGGATCGCTCTCAGGAGAGATGCCGTCCTTAAAAGCAACATCGCATTTTCCACACTCTTCGGAGGAGGATGCCTGTTCAGCAACGGCGAGGACTCGATCTGGCTCCGTCGGATGATGTCCTCGGGACTGAGGGTAATGCTCTCGCCGAAAAGGATCGGGGATGTCTCTTATGCGGTATCCACCTGTTATTCCGACGATCCGAGGGAGAAGCTTTACACATCGGGTGCGATAACCGCCGCATCATCACCGAAACTTCTGGTCCCCGCTTATTTATTCCTTTACGCCGTGCTGCGCAAGCCCGTTTCGGTGTCGCGAAAGGAAGCGGTAAAGTTATTTCGCGCGGGTATGCGGGGTTATAAAGATCTGCGTTCCTACAAAGCTTTTCTTATGAAGGGATAGTGTTTTGATGAAACGATATTTGATTACCGCCGACGATTACGGCTTTTGCGAAGAGGTCGACCGCGCGATCGAGGATCTTGCCGACAAAGGCATCCTTTCGACGACGAATGTTTTGATGAATTTCCGCAGAGATTTTTCGGATTCTCCCCTTATCGGCCGTCCCGACTTTTCCATAGGTATTCACTGGAATGTGACCTGCGGGAACCCGGTCAGCGACATAAAAGATATTCCCACCCTTGTGACGGAAGACGGCAGCTTTCTTTCTTTGGGCGAATTTCGCAGTCGGTACCGCAAGGGTCTGATAAACCCCGACGAGTTGGAGCTGGAGCTTGAAAATCAGTACCGACTGTTCCGAGATGCCTTCGGAGAGCCCGAGTACTGGAACACCCACGAAAACTCATCCCTTTACCCGAAAGAGTTCCGTGTGTTTGAAAAGGTCGCCTTAAAGCACAACATCCGCTGCACCAGAAATTTTAGGAGAGTCTACATAGACTATGACAACTGCAAAGGAGCGGCGCGGAAGCTTCGCGAGTTTTTGGTATCGTCATATGTCAATATCAAATTCGGCATTTTTGAAAAGCGGAAGTTTGCCATGCCCGACGGCAGGATAGTAACCTTCGTAAATCACTCAAAAACCGATATCAACAGATTAAGGGCGGGACTCGGAAAAACGAAGAAGAAGACCGTTGAGGTCATAATACATCCCGCGACATCGGGAGACAACCCGTTATTCGGGAACATCACAAGCGACAGGGTCGACGAATACAAATGCTTTATGTCGGACGAGTTTTACAAGCTTTTCCAAAACTCCGATTCGAAGATAATAAGCTTTAAGGATATCTGATATTCGTGAGGAGATCGTTGAATTTGGATCTTGATATTTTATTCTTGGGAAAGGTCTTTCCCAAGGAAAAGGAAGCCGAAATAAAGGCTAAAATGAAGTCCGGCATGCAGGATGCGGGAAATGCACTGCAGTGGAACATCATAGACGGACTGGACGCAAACGACTGCGGAACCATTAGAATAGTCGATTATCTTCCGATCGACAGCTATCCCAACGGTTATGCGGACAGGCGCATAGCCGAATATGTCTTTGAGCATACGGAAAAATACCGTTCGGACGACAAGATAGTCGGCTGCACGAATATGTCGATAGTCAAGCAGTTCTGCAATCTTCCCTGCTTTAAGAAAGAAGTGCGGCGGTGGGTGTTTGACGGATCGGGCCGCAGAAAGATCCTTATGATGTACACCGCATCCACGATCTTTTTGCAGCTTGCCCGTTATGTAAAGCGCCTGAACTCAGGCATTGAGGTCTGCTGCATAATAGCCGACCTGCCCGAATTTCTCAGCGCACGAACGCTTCACGGCATCAAAAAGCTTTTCAATGACTATGAGACGAAAAAAAGCAATTCCCTCTATCGGTATGTCGACCGATTTGTACTTCTGACCGATCAGATGGCAAAAAAGCTGAACATTCGGGTGCCGTATACGGTCATGGAGGGTATTGCGCCCGACGAAAGCGTCGAGGTCGACGAGACGGCGGCAAGCCGCTTTTCGGGAAAGCGTTATGTGCTCTACACCGGCACTCTTAACTATGAATTCGGGATCGGTACTCTTCTTGAAGCCTTTAGTAAGATATCGGCTCCCGACCTTTTGCTTGTGATATGCGGCTTCGGCGAAGCCGAAAAGGCGATATCCGAATCGCAGGACAAACGGATCATATATCTCGGAAAGGTCGACAGGAGAGAGGCGCTTGCTCTCCAGAGAGGGGCGACCGTACTTGTCAACCCGAGACAGAACAACGAGGAATTTACAAAATACAGTTTTCCCTCAAAAACAATGGAATATCTTTCTTCGGGCGTTCCGGTCGTCGCCTATAAGCTGGACGGAATTCCCGATGAGTACGATTCTTATCTGAATTATGTGCCGAACAATTCAGCGGAAGCGCTGGCAGATACGATCGAGAGGATCTGCGCCGTCGATGATAAAGAGCGTAAAGCCATGGGCGAACGCGCCCGAAAATTCGTTGCCGAGGAAAAGAATGCGGTAAAACAGGCAGCAGGAATTTTGGAATTTATAAGCCGCGATTTTTCCGCAGACAAAAGCAATTGAATCGGCAGCAAGCACAAAATGCGCCGATTTTTGTTTTGGTGATGATGTTGTACAGAGCACCCGCCGCCCACTGCCGCGCACCTTGCGCGCGCCGACGGGCGGCTTTTTTGCTCTCTACCGTGAGTAGAGTCAGCCGGGGCGCGTTCCCGCACTCCTATATAATGCCCGCGCAGTCCTACCTTAATAAACAGCTTGCCTAAAGCGCTCGGCTTCGCGCCCGCGCGGGGGCGCGAACGGATGAGTGGAAAAGGGCAATATTCATCGACAAGTACACACTTCGCGCCTGTCGGCGCGCAAGGCGGAAGTAATAAGTTATAGTGAACAGTGAAGAAGTGCGGTGTCGGCTCCGCCGACGGAAATTCATACATAACCACTGCCTCCATTGAACCACACCGATCCCTGCCGACTACCGGTTCACAACTCATAAGAGGTTCATTGCCACCCGCCTGCCGAAGCGTTTTTGTCACCCGTGTCGAATTTTGTCGAATGCCGCAAACGGAAAGGGGTAGACAGAGGCGCACCTCACTGCGCAAAGCGGAAGTAATAAGTAAACGTGCATAGTGAAGAAGCATGGTGTCGGCTCCGCCGACGGAAATTCACAACCATTGCTTAAGCAGACGGGAATATGGTCGGCGACGACAGAAAATGATGCCGGCCGAATGCGCGACCGACAACAACCAAAATATAAATGCAAGCACCGCCCGCGGCAGTCATCGCGGGCGGTGCTTGCATATTCAGCCATTAACGGTGCGAGCCCAAAGATGCCTTTTGTCCGCGCCCGCACCCTGTGCGGGCGCGAAGTCGAGCGCTTTGGGCGATCACGATTGTTTATTACGGTAGGACTGTGGGGGCATTATATAGGGATGCATGGGACCCACCCCCGACCGACTCTACCCACAGTAGAGTGCGAAAAAGCCGCCCGCAAGCAAAAAACACGCTGACGGTTTTCCCTCCCACCTGCTCCCACCCGTGGCTAAAATCGCAAATCCGACAAATTTCGACACAGGTGTAAATTTTGAAATCCGGTTTTAGTTACCTTGTGCGGCGTTGGCCGTATCCGATTTGTGCGCCCGCGCAAGGTGCGGGCGCGGGGCGGTAGCGTTCGATCGACAGTGCCGTTCACTTATTAAAGCGGGAGCGCGAATGCCGAAACGACCTTGTCAGGCGCGATGCTATCCTCCGAACGGCGCCCCGTCGCGGCGATCCGGAGGTACCACGCCGACTCTACTCGCGGTAGAGTGCAAAAAAGCGCCGCCCGTCGGCGCGCGCAGGGTGCGCGGCGGTGGGCGGCGGAAGAGGAGACTGAGCTGACAGGATCTGCTTGAGACGGCAAACAAACCGCAGGCAGCGCCGCGCGCCCTCCGACAGGAGGGCTCGAAACGGGCGGCAGAGTATGATATAAAGGAGTGCACCTTGCCGAAAAATCAGAGCTTTCGAAAATCGGGGCTCCTGCCGCTGCCCGATTGCCGCGCCTTCGGCGTGGGCGGCGCTGCCTTCGATCGGTTTGCTGCTTTGGGTTTGCATCGCTAATGACTGAATACGCAACCACCGCCCGCGACGACTGCCGCGGGCGGTGGTTGCATTTATGTTCTTGTTTGTTGTCGGTCATGCCTTCGGTCGGCGTCATTTTTTGTCGTCGCCGACCATATTCCCGATGGCTTGAACAATGACTATGGATATTCGTCGGCGAAGCCGATACCGTACTTCTTCACGGTTCACCATAACTTATAATAACTTCCGCTTTGCGCGGCAGGGAGCGCCTCCGCCTGTCCACCCCCCGTTCGCGGCGTTAGACAAAATTCGACACGGACAATATAAGCGCTTCGGCAGGCGGGTAGCGATGGACCTCTTATGAGTTGTGAACCGGTAGTCGGCAAGGATTGGAGGGGAGTCAAGGCAAAGCGGCGGTCGTGTATGAATTTCTGTCGGCGGAGCCGACACTTTACTTTTTTTCGCTATGCACTTTTACTTGTAACTTCCCAATTTAGGCAGTGTACGGACCCCCTGCCGCGCCCGCACCTTGCGCGGGCGCAAAAAGCGAAGAAAAAACCGCGGCTCTACTCGCGGTAGAGTGCAAAAAAGCGCCGCCCGTCGGCGCGCGCAGGGTGCGCGGCGGTGGGCGGTGATGGGCGGTGGATGAAAAAATACAGGGTCAGGCTGACGATTACGGATGTTCGTCGGCGGAGCCGACACCATGCTTTTTCACTATGCGCTATTGCTTATTAACTCCGCTTTACGCGCCGCTTCCGCTTTGCGCGGCGGTTTATTGTTG